>NZ_JASJXG010000023.1:0-78592 GCF_035018765.1 Variovorax sp. RTB1 | reverse complement strand
CACGGCGTCATCGTCGAGAAGACCGGGCTCTACAGCTTCTTCATCATGTTCACCATCGGCATCACCAAGGGCCGCTGCCACATGACCAGCAGCAGGTACGGAATGCCATCGAACAGGAACAGCGCTGCGACGTAGGCCAGCGCATTGCCGGACGCGCGCACGCCGATGCCGTCGACCACCGTGTAGAGCGCGATGATGGCGGCGTTGCAGAGCGCAAAGGTCAGCGCCTTACGTCGCTGCGACTCGTCGCCGACGTGCAGCGCCGACCTTGACAGCCCGAGCGTGAGCACGCCGGCGCAAACGACAGCGATACCGATCCACGCTACCAGCGACAGCCGCTCGCCGATGAAGGTGAAGCTGCCGAGGGCGACCAGCAGAGGCGCGCTGCCACGCATCACGGGATAGGTGAGGCCGAGATCGCCATGCCGGTAAGCACCGGCCAGCGCGATGTAATAGCCGAGATGGATTCCCGTCGACGTGGCGATGTAAGGCCATGACGTCGCGCTCGGCAATCCGATGTAGAGCAACATCGGCAAAGCCAGGAAAAAGCCGAGACTGTGGATCAGCGCCGTGTCGAGCTGCTTGTCGCGGCCCGACTTGATGAGCGCGTTCCAACTGGCGTGCAGCAGCGCGCCGAACAGCACGGCGAGCACGATCGGCGCGGTCAGTCCTGCAGCGAGCACCACCGGTGCGACGGTGTTCACTGAACCATGCAGCGGCGGGCGCGCGCGAGGTAGTGCGCCAGCGTTGGCGTGACCAGGTCGGCTGATTTGGCCTGGTCGTCCCACAGTCGCAATTGCACCGCCTCGGGCGCGTTCTCTTGCGCGATGAACTGCGCCGCCTGCTCGGCTGAAAAGACGCCGCCTTGCAACGTGAGGCTGCGCTTGGAGTCGGCCGACAGGCTGGCCCAATAGTCGGGTCGCGTCGCACACAGGTAGCGCTTTGCATCGACGTGCCACTTGATCGCGCACAGCACGCGCTCGCCGAACACGCCGCGAAGAAAGGGAAGGGCGAAGTACTGGTGCACATCGTCGACGCCGCGCAGGCTCGGCGTCTCGCCCTGGTCGTTGAGCAGGTGGCCGAGGTCGTGCAGCAAGGCAGCCGTCACCAGTTCGTCGTCGGCACCGGCCTGTTCTGCGAGGTAGGCGCTTTGAAGTGCATGTTCGAGCTGCGTGACCGGCTCGCCGCTGTATTGCGCGGCGCCGTGGCGAGCAAAGAGCGTGTCGATGTCTTGCAGTGTCAGTGCCATGGGTCAGGCCTCCACGGTGGCGTTCGATTTAACTGCATTGCCAGCGGTCAGGACCGCAGCCTTCAATGCGTCTGCCTGCTTGGCCTCGTAGTTGCGCAGGGTGCGTTCGCGGCTGTTCATCACATGCTGGTACATCGCCTGGCCGGCTGCCTCAGGCTCGCCCGCTGCGATGGTCTTAACGATCAAACGATGCTCCCGCGAGTAGACCGTCATCGATTCGTTGGTGAGGTTCTGGCGCCGGAACAGCGAGAGTTCGTTGACCAGCTTGCGGTACGTCGACGTGAGCTTCGTATTGCCGGCGAGTTCGAGCAAGCGGTCATGGAACTTCAGGTTGAAGCGGTGGTAGTCGTGCGCGTTGTCGGCCTTCACGGCCTGGTCCATGGCGTCGGTCAGCTGGCGCAACTCGCGGACTTCTGCGGTGCTGATCCCTTCCGCAAGTTTGCGTCCCACATGAAGATCCAAGACGGCGCGCAATTCGAAGATCTCCAGCGCTTCTTCGATCGGCACATCGCGCACGAACACGCCGCGGTTCTTTTCGGTACGAACCAATCCAGCTTCCTCGAGCATGCGAAAAGCTTCGCGCACCGGGCCGCGCGATACGCCGAGTTGCGCTGCCAGCGTGGCTTCCGTCAGCTTGGAACCCGACGACAACTCGCCATCCAGAATCATGCGTTCGATCTCGACCTGCACCAGATTCGCGAGCGAATTGCCCTGAAGCTGTGCGATGGCGGGACTGCTGGATATCTTTTTGACCATGATCGATCGTAGGTCAGTCATTCGAGATTGTCTACAATTTACAAAAGACAATAAACTAAGTTTTCGATCGGGTCCCGATTTTGCTTTGCCTTCGTGTCACGAATATGTCGTGTCGGTCCGGCAGAGTCCATCTTCGATTTTCTTTAGATCCAGGAGCCCCTTAAATGAAGTTCGCAAAGTCCCTGATTGTTGGCCTGCTCGGTCTGGCGTGTGCCGCCGGCGCATGGGCGCAGAAAACCCAGCTGACCGTTTACACCGCGCTCGAAACCGACCAGCTGAAGGCCTACCAGGAAGCATTCAACAAGGTCGAGCCCAACATTGAAATCAAGTGGGTGCGCGATTCGACCGGCGTCATCACCGCCAAGCTGCTCGCCGAAAAAGCCAACCCGCAAGCCGACGCCATCTGGGGTGTGGCAGCCACCAGCCTGGCGCTGTTCAAGCGCGACGGCATGCTCGAGCCCTATGCGCCGTTGAACCTCGACGCGATCATGTCGCAGTACCGGGACAAGGCATCGCCACCGGCTTGGTGGGGCATGGACGTGTTCGGTGCAGTGGTCTGCTTCAACACCGTCGAGGCCAAGAAGAAGAACCTGCCGATCCCGACGACCTGGAAAGACCTGACCAACCCGATCTACAAGGGCCAGGTCGTGATGCCCAATCCCGCCTCTTCAGGCACCGGATACCTTGACGTCGTGTCGTGGCTGCAGATGTGGGGCGACGATGGCGGCAAGGGCGGCGGCTGGAAGTTCATGGACGCGCTGCACGAGAACATTGGCCAATACACGCACTCGGGGTCCAAGCCATGCACCATGGCGTCGGCCGGTGAATACGTGGCGGGCATCTCGTTTGAATACCGCGCACACATGAACAAGACCAAGGGTGCACCGATCGACCTGGTGTTCCCGAAGGAAGGCCTCGGTTGGGACCTCGAGGGCTTCGCGATCTACAAGGGCACCAAAAAGCTTGAAGCTTCGAAGAAGCTCGCCGACTGGGCTTCGTCGAAGGACGCGATGATCCTCTACGGCAAGAACTTCGCGATCACAGCGCAGCCGGGCGTGGCGCCCAAGCTGGCAAACATCCCTGCCGACTACGAGTCACGTTTGATCAAGCTCGACTTCGACAAGGCCGCTGCGGGCCGCGCTGCGACGCTGGCCGAATGGTCGAAACGCTACGACGCGAAGAGCGAGCCCAAAGCCAAGTAACCCAAGTAACCCAAGTAAGCCGGCGAAGGTCATCGCAATGGTTGCAGTCAACGACTACCTTCAGCTGAAGGGCATCCGCAAAAGCTTCGGCGCGTTCAACGCGTTGGACGGCATCGATCTGTCGATTAGACAGGGCGAGTTCATCTGTTTCCTCGGGCCGTCGGGCTGCGGAAAGACCACGTTGCTGCGCATCATCGCGGGGCTCGAGACGCAAACGGCTGGCACCATCCTGCAGGCCGGCCGTGACATTTCTGTGCTGCCGCCAGCCGGGCGCGACTACGGAATCATGTTCCAGTCGTATGCGCTCTTTCCCAACCTGACGGTGGCTCAGAACGTCGGCTACGGGCTGGTCAACCGCAAGCAGAGCAGGTCGCAGATCGCGCAGCGGGTCGAAGAGCTGCTCAAGCTGGTCGGCTTGCCGGGCAGCGGCGGAAAGTACCCGGCACAGATGTCGGGAGGGCAGCAGCAGCGCATCGCGCTGGCACGTGCGCTCGCGACGTCGCCAGGGCTGCTGCTACTCGACGAGCCGCTCTCTGCGCTCGACGCCATCGTGCGGGTGCATCTGCGCAACGAAATCCGGTCGCTGCAACGCGAGTTGGGCGTGACGACCGTGATGGTCACGCACGACCAGGAAGAAGCGCTGTCGGTGGCCGACCGCATCGTGGTGATGAACCACGGTGTGATCGAGCAGGTCGGCACACCGCTGGAGGTGTACCGCGAACCGGCATCTCCGTTCGTTGCTGAATTCGTCGGCAAGGTGAATCGGCTGACCGCAGTGGCGGAGGGCGATCACTGGTTTCGCTGTGGCGACATGCGTCTGAAGACGGCGGCCGGTCATGGCGCGGACTTCAGGCCCGGCCGCGACGTCGCGCTCTACCTTCGTCCGGAAGACCGGGTGGTCGGCAACGTTCTCGACGACGATCCGATGCGATGCGAAGGCACTGTGCGGCACATTGAATTCCTGGGCGGTAATTGCCTGGCCGAAGTCGACGTGCTCGGCATCCCCGGGCAGCCGTTGCTTCTGCAGTATTCGCTCAACCAGATGGACGAGTTCGGCGTGCGCGAAGGTGCCAGCGTGCGCTTTGCGCTGCGGGCCGATCGGCTGCGGGTGTTTCCTCTTTCCCCCATGCATTCCGTGGCTCCCGTGTCTGCCATGGCAGCTGCTGCCTGACGCGACCGCGATAGCGCGAGAACTCGATGTCAGCATTCCCCGCACTGTCAGCCGCGTCGATCGTACTGGTCGCGCCCCCGCTGAAGCAACGTGTCTATTGGGTCGATCGAATGTCGCATTTGGCGCTGCTGTTCACAGTCGCCTTGCTCACCATCGGACTTGTGGCGCCGCTGCTGTTTATTCTTTCTAAGGCGCTGGAGACACCCGATGGCGCTGCGTCGGGCGTGAGCGCGTTCGGCAGCTACATCGCGTCGCCTGCGCTGATGCAGAGCCTCTGGCACAGCACCTGGGTGTCGGTGCTGGTGATGATCATCGTGGTGCCGCTGGCATTCACCTTCGCCTATGCGCTCACGCGAAGCTGCATGCCGTTGAAGCCGCTCTTTCGCACCACCACGCTGCTGCCGCTGCTGGCGCCGTCGCTGCTGTCGGCCATCTCGCTGATCTACTGGTTCGGCAATCAAGGTGTTGCCAAGGACTTCTGGCTCGCGCTCGGGTTCACTGGCATCTACGGACCGTCGGGCATCGTGCTGGCGGAGTGCTTCTCCGTGTTCCCGCACGTGTTGATGATCCTGGTCACCGCGCTCACGCTGGCCGATGCGCGGCTGTACGAAGCGGCCGATGCGCTGGGCACGAGCACGGTGCGGAAGTTCTTCACCATCACGCTGCCGGGTGCCAAGTACGGGCTGATCTCCTCGGGGTTGGTGAGCTTCACCCTGGTGATGACCGACTTCGGCATCCCGAAGGTGGTCGGCGGTAATTTCAACGTGTTGGCGACCGACGTCTTCAAGCTTGTCATCGGTCAGCAGGACTTTCGGCGTGGCGCGGTCGTCGCGCTGTTCTTGCTGACGCCGGCGGCGCTCACTTTCGCCATCGATTACTTCGTGCAGCGAAAGCAAGTGTCGGTCTTGTTGGCGCGCGCGGTGGCGCTGGTGCCGCGGCCATCGCGCCGCTTCGACCTGGCGATGACGATCTACTGCAGCGTGATCGTCGCGCTCATGCTTGCCATGTTCTTCATGGCGGTGTTCGCATCGTTCGCGACGCTCTGGCCGTACAACCTGACACCCAGCTTCTCGCACTACGTGTCAGGTTTGGTCGATGCCGAACTGGGCGACGCAATGCTCAACAGCCTCAAGCTGGCGGCATGCACGGCGGTGATCGGCACCATCGTCGTCTTTATCGGCGCCTACCTGCTGGAGAAGACGCGCGGGCTCGACTGGGCGCGGCCGGTGATCCGGTTGATGGCAATGCTGCCGATGGCGGTACCGGGCCTGGTGCTCGGCTTGGGCTACATCTTCTTCTTCAACGCACCTGCCAATCCGTTGAACTTCATGTACCAGTCGCTGGGCATTCTGGTGCTCTGCACGATCATTCATTTCTACACGACGGGCCATCTGACGATGGTCACCGCGTTGAAGTCGATCGACCCGGAATTCGAGTCGGTCTCGGCTTCGCTCAAGGTGCCGTTCTACAAGACCTTCTGGCGTGTCACGCTGCCGATCTGCCTGCCGACCTTGCTGGATGTGTCGCGCTACTTTTTCATCAACGCGATGACGACGATCTCGGCCGTGGTGTTTCTGTACTCACCCGACACCAAGGTGGCGGCCGTCGCGATATTGAACCTCGACGAAGCCGGCGACACCGGCCCGGCCGCCGCGATGGCGGTGCTCATCGCCGCGACCTCGCTGGTCGTCACCTTGCTGTACATGGCGCTCGGCAAGTGGATCGACCACCGCACGCAAGCCTGGCGGGCGCCGAACCGTTGATACGGTCCACTGCGATGTCCACTCCCATGCAAACTCTGGCCCTGTTCGATCTCGACAACACCTTGCTGACCGGCGACAGCGAGGTACTGTGGGCCGACTTTTTGGTGAGCCGCGGCCTGCTCGGCGACTGCTTCGCGCAGCGCAACGCGGACATGGACCGGCGTTATCACGCAGGCGAAGCAGCGCCGGGCGAGTTCTGTGAATTTTTCGCTTCCACCTTCGAGGGCCGCAGTCCGGCCGAGTGGTCGCCGACGCGCGCTGCGTTCATGAACGAAGTGATTAGTCCGCGCATTCCGGACGCGGCACGCGAACTCGTCCAGCAACATCGCGATCGTGGCGATCTGCTGGTGCTGACCAGCGCGACGAGTCGCTTTCTTGTCGAACTGACTGCGGGCGAACTTGGCTTCGAGCATGTGATCGCGACCGAGCTCGAAGTGCTTGCCAATGGCCGTTTTGCTGGCCGCACGCGCGATGTGCTCAATATGCGCGAGGGCAAGGTCATGCGCTTGCGCAACTGGCTGGCAGCGCGTGACGACACGACCGATGGCGTCGACGCGCAACTCGCGCGTGCTTTTTTCTACAGCGATTCGATCAACGACCTGCCGCTGTTGCTGGTGGTCGGCCAGCCTGTCGTGGTCGATCCCGATGCTCGCCTCGCGGTCGAAGCGCAGCAGCGGCACTGGCCGGTGCTTCGGTTGGCGCGTGGGCTTCCTTCTTCTTCATCATGACCTCTTCCGAAACGAAATTCGATCTCATCGTGGTGGGTGCCGGCATCGTGGGCCTGGCTCACGCGTACACGGCGGCCAAGCGCGGGTTGAAAGTCTGTGTGCTCGAACGCGACGCCGCGTGCGTCGGTGCATCGATCCGCAACTTCGGGTTCATCACAGTCACCGGCCAGGGCGAAGGCGACACCTGGCGCCGTGCCCGCCGCGCGCGGGAAGTGTGGGGCGAGGTCGCCCCGCAAGCGGGCATCGCCGTTTTGCATCACGGCCTGTACCTGAGCGCTTTTCGCCCCCAGGCGTTGAAGGTTCTCGAGGAGTTCATGGCCACACCAATGGGAGACGGTTGCGAGCTGCTCGACATCAGCGAGGCCATGCGGCGCGCGCCGGTCATGCAACTCGAGGGCGCCCAAGCGGTGCTCTACAGCCCTCACGAGATGCGGGTCGAATCGCGCACCGCTATCGGTCTGCTTGCCAAGTGGCTGGCCGCATCGTTGGGCGTGGTGTTTCGCTTCGGCGAAGCGGTACTCGAAGTCGCCACGCCGCGAGTGCGCACCTCGCTCGCCGCCCTGCATGCGGAGCGCGTGGTCGTCTGCACCAACACCGACTTGCACGGCCTCTTCGCGGAACGACTGGCGCAGCACAAGCTCACGCTGTGCCAGTTGCACATGCTGCGCGTTCAGCCCGAGCCCGGCTTCCGTTTGCCCGGCTCTGTGATGTCCGATCTGAGCCTGGTGCGCTATCACGGTTACAGCAAGCTGCCGGCCGCGGCACTGCTGCTCGAACAGATGCGCCGCGAGGAGGGCGAGTCGCTCGACAACGGCATTCACCTGATCGTGGTGCAGAGCGCCGACGGCTCGCTGGTCGTCGGCGATTCGCATCATTACGGCGCCGCGCCGGAACCCTTTGCCGATCAGCGCGTGGACGATCTCATCCTCGGTCACCTGCACAAGACCTTGAAGTTGCAGCAGGCCAAAGTGACCGAGCGCTGGGTCGGAACCTATCCTTCATCCGCCACAACCGACTGCCTGATCGACAGGCCCGACGACGCTACGCGGCTGGTGCTGGTCACCAGCGGCACCGGTGCCAGCACCGCTTTTGGCATTGCCGAGGACGTCTTCGCCGGTTGGTAGATTTCTCGAGACAAACTTCCATGACCACTTCTTCCGCCGCATTGCCCCGCCACCTCAGCGCCGTCGTTTTCGACTGGGCCGGCACCATCCTCGACTTCGGTTCCTGCGCGCCAATGGGCGCCTTCGTGCGCCTGTTCGAGAAGTTCGGCATCGTGATCACCGTCGACGAAGCGCGCGGGCCGATGGGCGTGGCCAAGTGGGACCATATCAAGGCGCTCGGTACATTGCCGCGCGTCGCCGCGCAGTGGCAAAAGCGTTTCAGCCGGCCGCTCACCGATGCCGACGTCGACCACCTGTATGAAGTCTTCACGCCGATGAATGCGGCCGTCGTGGCCGACTTCGCAGACTTCATTCCGGGCGCGGTCGAGATGGTTAACACGCTGCGCGCGCGCGGGCTCAAGATCGGTTCGACCACCGGATACAACCGGCCGATCATGGAAGTCGTGACGCCCATCGCTGCCGCTGGCGGCTACGTGCCGGACAACCTGGTTTGCGCCGGGGATCTGGCAGCCGGGCGGCCCTCGCCGTTGATGATGTACCGCACCTTTGCCGACATCGGCGTGTGGCCACCGTCGAGCGTGGTCAAGGTCGACGACACGGGTGTCGGGATCGAAGAGGGCATCCATGCCGGCACCTGGACAGTGGGGCTGGCTGTGAGCGGCAACGCGGTCGGCCTGTCGCTGGCTGAATGGCAGGCACTCGACGCTGCCAGCCAGGATGCGCTCAGGCAGATCGCCACCGCCAAGCTGAAGGCATCAGGCGCCCACTACGTGATCGACAGCGTGGCCGATTTGCTGCCGGTGATCGACGATATCGAAGCGAAGCTCAGGCAAGGCATCGCGCCCTGATCGAGCGGCGCCGATTTCAGGTCGGGCCTTCTTCCCGCACCCGCAAAAATCGTGCGAAGCGCGGCAGTCCGCTGGCGTTTGCACCGTTGAATCGGTAGGTCACCCAGGTGCCCACTGCCGGCGGGTTGTCGCGCTGCGCATCGGTGAAGCCGCCGCCAAGCTTGAAGCGTCGCCCTCCGGGTGTCTCGACCAGCAAGGCGCCGAGTCGACCGGTGTGTCGGCCCTTTCCCGGAAGTTGCTCGACCACGCGCGCCTCGGCATCGTCATAGAGTTTGAACTTGAGCAAGTCGCCATTGCGCTCGCCGCGATAGAGCGACGCGCCGCGATGCAGCATCAGCCCCTCGCCGCCCAGCTTGACGGTCTTGTCCAGCAGGGCCTGCAAGTCGGCATGCGTGGTCGTGTGCTCTTGAGCCACCGGCATCACCCAGGGTGCGCTGGTGATCGGCAGCAGCTTTTTCAGCGCGGCCAGCCGGAGGTCGAAAGTGCCGGGTTGGGCTGGCAAGTCGAACACCATGAAGCGCATCTCGCGCCAGGCAGCGTCGTTGGGCGTCTGGCTGCGCACGGTCGAGAGCGCACGCTCGAACTGGCCATGTCCGGCCCACAACTCACCGTCGAGCGGCGTGCGAGGCAGTGGCGCAGTGAACCAGATGGGCGCTGTCACGCGCTCTCCGCCGCGCGTCCACAACTGCTTGCCATCCCAGTAGCCTCGAACGCCGTCGTACTTCTCGCTGACCCAGAA
Source organism: Variovorax sp. RTB1 (assembly GCF_035018765.1). Classification (NCBI taxonomy): domain Bacteria; kingdom Pseudomonadati; phylum Pseudomonadota; class Betaproteobacteria; order Burkholderiales; family Comamonadaceae; genus Variovorax; species Variovorax sp. RTB1. The sequence continues at coordinate 69,012 of NZ_JASJXG010000023.1, read as the reverse complement.
GCCGTCGAGCGACATGCCGCGGCGGTACACCTCGGCCAGCATCAGCGGTGGTGCCGGCTCGCGCGCGTAGGCTGCAGGAGCCAGCGATGTGACACTGGTGGCCGTGGTGATCGCAGCAGCGAAAGCCGCGGATAGAAAAATGCGCCGTTTCATATGGCCCTCCCAGGCACTCTCTCCGCGACGGGACCGGTCAGGATGCCGGTTCGTCGATTCCGCCGACGACCTGGCTGAAGCCACCGTCGACATAGGTGATTTCGGCCGTCACGCCGCTTGCCAGATCGCTCAACAAGAACGCAGCGACGTTGCCGACGTCTTCGATGGTCACGTTGCGACGCAATGGCGAAACCTCGGCGACGGCCGACAGGATCTTGCCGAAGCCCTTGATGCCGCTGGCCGCCAGCGTCTTGATTGGTCCGGCACTGATGCCGTTGACGCGCATGCCCTTCGGGCCGAGCGACCCGGCGAGATAACGCACCGAGGCTTCGAGCGACGCCTTGGCAAGACCCATCGTGTTGTAGTTGGGCAGCGCGCGAATCGCGCCGAGGTAGGTCAGTGTCAGCAGCGCCGACTTGTCGTTGAGATAGGGCAGTGCCGCCTTGGCCATGCCCGGAAAACTGTAGGCGCTGATGTCGTGTGCGATGCGGAAGCCTTCGCGCGTGATGCCTTCCAGGAAGTCGCCCGAGATCGCTTCGCGCGGCGCGAAGCCTATGCTGTGCACGAAGCCGTCGAACTTGGGCCAGCTTTGAGAAAGGTCGGCGAACAGTTTGTCGATTTGCGCGTCGTCACTCACGTCGCAATCGAAGATCAGCGTGGAGCCGAACTCTTTCGCGAAGTCGGCGGTACGGTCCTTGAAGCGCTCGCCGACGTAGCTGAATGCCAGTTCTGCGCCTTGCTGGTGGCACGCTCTGGCGATGCCGTAGGCGATGGAGCGGTTGCTCAGCACGCCTGTGATCAACAGTTTCTTGCCCGAAAGAAAGCCCATAAATTTGCCTCACATAAATCTTGTGCAGAATTCTCGCATGCGATGTTGGTTGCTTTGTCTGTGGATGCTCGTGGCAGCCCCCTCGTGGGCAGCCCATGCCTACGCACAATTCGGCGATATCAAATACCCCGAAGGCTTCACGCATTTCGGTTACGTCAACCCCGACGCACCCAAAGGCGGGGAATTGCGCATGGTGCCGCCGATCGCGGTCACCAATTTCGACAAGTTCAACCCGTTCACGCTCAAGGGCACCGCGCCGGCAGGACTGGGGTTGTTGGTGTTCGAGAGCTTGCTCATTGGCAATTCAGAAGAAGCCACGACCGCATACGGCCTGCTCGCCGAAGATGTCACGGTGGCGCCCGACATGCTGTCCGCTACTTTCAAACTGCGGGCGACGGCGCGCTTCAACGATGGTTCGCCAGTGCTGGCCGCCGACGTGGTCCATTCGTTCGAAACGCTGACCGGCAAGCTGGCCGCTCCCCAGTTTCGAACGATCTACGCGGAGGTGAAGCGTGCGGTGGCTGTCGACGAGCGCACCGTGCGATTCGAGTTTGCCAACCCCAATCGCGAATTGCCGCTGGTGGTAGGTGGCATGGCGGTGTTCAGCCGTGCATGGGGTGGCGGCAAGCCGTTCGATCAGATCACCAGCGATGTGCCGATTGCGTCCGGCCCGTACAAGCCAGCCAGCGCGCGGCTGGGACGCGATATCACCTACCTGCGTGACCCGAACTACTGGGGTGCGCAGTTGCCCGTGCGCAAGGGGCAGTTCAACTTCGACCGACTGACATTCAAGCTCTACCTCGACGAGACGGCGCGCTTCGAAGGCCTCAAAGCCGGTGAGTTCGACTTCATGCGCGAGTTCATTTCGCGCAATTGGGCGCGGCAATACAGCGGCAAGCAGTTCGATTCGGGCGATGTCAAAAAGCAGGTCTTCGAGAACCGCAACCCTGGCGACTTTCAAGGGTACGTGTTCAACCTGCGCAACCCGAAGTTTCAGGATGTGCGCGTGCGACAAGCGATTGGCTTGGCGATGGACTTCGAATGGCTCAACCGGCAGCTTTTCTACGGCCTCTACAAACGCGTGGACGGCTATTTCCCAAACAGCGAATTTCATGCGTCGGGGTCGCCGACGTCGGACGAGCTGGCATTGCTCGAACCCTTGCGCAAGGAGCTGCGGCCCGTTGTGTTCGGGCCCGCTGTCGTGTCGCCGACGACCCTGCCGCCGGCGAGCTTGCGCGACAACTTGCGGCAGGCGCAACAGCTGCTGGCACAAGCCGGCTGGACATATCGCGACGGCGCGCTGCGCAATGCGAAGAACGAGGTCTTCGACATCGAGCTGCTCAACAACCAGGCATCGTTGATTCGGCTCATCACGCCGCTGCAAACGTCGCTGAGCAAGCTGGGCATCGACCTGCGGGTGCGCACTGTCGATGGCTCGCTGTACCAGCAGCGCATGGACAACTTCGAGTTCGAGATGACCACGGTGCGACTGCCTGGCAGCAATGCGCCGGGCGGCGAGATGTTCGAGCTGTTCGGTTCCAAGGCGGCGGCCACGACCGGCTCATCGAACATCTGGGGCATCGCCGATCCGGCGGTCGATGCGCTGCTGCAGAAGGTGGTGCAGGCCACGACACGCCCCGAGCTAACCGCCGCGATGCGCTCGCTCGACCGTGTGCTGTCGCATGGCTATTACTCGATCCCGCAGTGGTACAGCGATGCGTTCCTGGTCGGCTATCGGCCGGCTGGCTTTGTGCTGCCGCCGACCCTGCCGCCGTTCTATCAGCCCGATTCGTGGGCTATGGCGACCTGGTGGGCGTCGCCTTCAAACAAGTAGATCAACGCCAATGGCCAGCTATATCCTCAAACGCCTGCTGCTGATGGTGCCGACGCTGCTCGGCGTACTCATCCTGACGTTCGTGGTGACCCAGTTCGTGCCCGGCGGGCCGGTAGAGCAAATGGTCTCGCAGCTGCAAGGCCGCGACTCGGGCGGTGAGCGTGCAGCGTCGAGCGGTGCAGGTTACCGCGGGCGGCAGGGACTCGATGCCAAGCGCATCGAAGAAATCAAGCAGCTTTATGGCTTCGACAAGCCGCCGATTGAGCGCTTCTGGGGCATGCTGAAATCTTTCGCGCGTTTCGATCTCGGGCAGAGCTTCTATCAACGTAAGGACGTCTGGCAACTGGTGAAAGAAAAGCTGCCGGTGTCGATCAGCCTCGGGTTGTGGACCTTCTTCATCAGCTACCTCATCGCGGTGCCGCTGGGTGTCGCCAAAGCGGTACGCGCCGGTTCTCGCTTCGACTTCGTGACCACGCTGGTCGTGCTTGTCGGCTATGCGATTCCCGGCTTCGTGCTCGGGGTGGCGCTGCTGGTGATCTTCGGCGGGCAGTTGCAGTGGTTTCCGCTGCGCGGGCTCACCTCGTCTAACTGGGACAGCATGACCTGGGGCGCACGCATCGTCGACTATCTGTGGCACATCACCTTGCCCATCACCGCGATGGTGCTCGGCAGTTTTGCGGTGACCGCCATGCTCACCAAGAACTCGTTCCTCGAAGAGATCCGTAAGCAATACGTGCTGACCGCGCGCGCCAAAGGTCTGTCGGAGCGGCAGGTGCTGTGGAAGCATGTGTTTCGCAATGCGCTGATCCCGATCATCACGGGCTTTCCGGCGGCTTTCATCGGTGCGTTCTTTACCGGATCGTTGCTCATCGAAACGCTGTTCTCTCTGGACGGGCTGGGCTTGCTGAGCTATGAGAGCGTGATCCGTCGTGATTACCCAGTGGTCCTCGGCACGCTTTACCTCTTCACCCTGATCGGCCTGGTGACCAAACTCATCAGCGATCTTTGCTACGTGTGGGTCGACCCGAGAGTGAAGTTTGACTGAGCCCATGAACACGATCGTGGCGCCTGCGCGCTCAGCCCCGTCGCTGTCACCTGCGCGGCGCGCGTGGCGGCGTTTTCGACGCAACCCGCTCGGGTTTTGGAGTCTCGTGCTTTTCAGCATCCTCGTCGTACTGAGCCTGTTCGCCGAATTGCTGTCGACCGACAAGCCGCTGGTGGTTCGATACGAAGGCCAAACGTACTTTCCGGTGATGCGCGACTATGCCGAAAAGACCTTCGGCGGCGACTTCGAAACGCCTGCCGACTACCTCGACCCCTTCATCCGCGAGCGCATCACGCGAGGACCGAACTGGGCGCTCTATGCGCCCAACCCGTACGGGCCAAAGACGCTTAATTATTTCGCGAAGTTTCCCAATCCTTCGGCGCCGTCGCGTGACAACCTTTTCGGCACCGACGACCGTGGGCGCGACCTGCTGGCGCAACTGATCTACGGTTTCAGGGTGAGCGTGTTGTTCGCGTTGGCGCTCACGTTCATCGGCACTTTGCTGGGCGTGATCACCGGCGCCATCCAGGGCTTCTTCGGCGGCAAGACCGACCTTGCGTTTCAACGCTTCATCGAAATCTGGGGCTCGATGCCGGAGCTCTACCTGCTCATCATCTTCAGTGCGATCTTCGCGCCCAGCATCGCATTGCTTTTGATTCTGCTGAGCCTGTTCGGCTGGATGGGCTTGTCCGATTACGTCCGTGCCGAGTTCCTGCGAAATCGCCAGATGGACTACGTGCGCGCCGCACGCGCACTGGGGGTCGGCAACATGCAGATCATGTGGCGCCACATCCTGCCCAACAGCATGACGCCGGTGGTCACGTTCTTGCCGTTTCGCATGAGTGCCGCGATCCTGGCGTTGACCTCGCTGGATTTTCTGGGGCTCGGTGTACCGCCAGGCACGCCATCGCTGGGCGAATTGCTGAGCCAGGGCAAGGCCAACATCGACGCCTGGTGGATCTCGCTGTCGACCTTTGCCGTGCTGGTCGTCACGCTCATGCTGCTCACTTTCATGGGCGATGCGCTGCGCGACGCGCTCGACCCGCGCAAGGCCGAAAAATGAAGTTCGAACCGCTGCTCGAGGTGAAGAATCTGCGGGTCGCATTCGGCGACAAGGAAGTCGTGCACGGTGTCGACTTCAGCATCGGTGCGGGCGAAAAGCTTGCGCTCGTCGGGGAGTCGGGTTCGGGCAAAACGGTGACTGCGTTGTCGCTGTTGCGCCTCGTGCAAAACGCCACGGTGAGTGGCGTCGCCAGGCTTCAGGGTGGCGACAAAGATTCAGGTTTTCGCGATCTGCTGTCGCTCCCTGAGCAGCGACTGCGCGGCATCCGCGGCAAGGAGATCGCGATGATTTTCCAGGAGCCGATGACAGCGCTCAACGCGCTCTACAGCGTCGGCGACCAGATCGCGGAGGTGCTCGAACTGCACGAAGGCCTGTCGGCGCGTGCTGCCCAGGCTGCAGCGGTCCAGCTACTGGCCGACACCGGCATCGCCGAGCCGGCACGGCGGGCGCAGGCATTACCACATCAGTTGTCGGGCGGGCAGCGCCAGCGCGCCATGATCGCCATGGCCCTGGCCTGCAAGCCGCGGGTGCTGCTGGCCGACGAGCCGACTACTGCGCTCGATGTCACGGTGCGGGCGCAGATTCTCGAACTGCTGGCCGACCTGCAGCGCCGCTACGGCATGGCGGTGCTGTTGATCACGCACGACCTGAATCTGGTCCGCAAGTTCGCCGATCGCGTGGCCGTGATGGAAAACGGCGACATCGTGGAGCAGGGCGATGTTGCGGCGGTGTTCGACGCACCGCGCCATGCCTACACGCGCAAGCTGATCGACAGTCATCCGGTGCGCAACGTGAGCCCGGTGCCGAGCACGAACGATGCGGCGCCTGTGCTTCAGGCCGAAGCGCTGCGAGTGGTCTACCCGGTGCCGCGCCCCGGCATCGCCGGATGGTTCAGAAAGGCATCGTTCGTAGCCGTCGAAGGCGCGGATTTCCGCATCGTGCCGGGCGAAACGCTGGGTGTGGTCGGCGAGTCGGGCTCGGGCAAGTCGACGTTGGCGCTGGCCGCGCTGGGCTTGCTGCCGCACGGTGGCACGCTTGCAGTGACGGGGCAACGCTGGGCCGCCGGCAAGGGCGCTGATCGGGCACTGCGCCGCGTCATGCAGGTCGTCTTTCAAGATCCGTTCTCGTCGCTCTCACCACGGATGACAGTCGAGCAGATCGTCGGTGAGGGGCTGCTTGTGCACGAGCCGGCGCTCGGCTCGTCCGCGCGGCGGGATCGCGTGCTGACGGCGCTGGCCGATGTCGGCTTGACGGAGGTTCAATTCCACGCGCTGCTCGACCGTTATCCGCATGAATTTTCGGGTGGCCAGCGGCAGCGACTGGCCATTGCGCGTGCCCTGATCGTCGACCCGCAGTTGCTGGTGCTCGACGAACCTACAAGTGCGCTCGACGTCACGGTGCAAAAACAGGTGCTCGGTCTCCTGCAAAAGCTGCAGCGCGAGCGCGGGCTGAGTTACCTGCTCATCACGCACGACGTCGAAGTGATTCGGGCCATGGCGCATCAGGTGATCGTCATGAAGGACGGTGCCATCCTGGAGCGCGGCAGTGTCGATGAAGTGCTCGACTCACCACACCATCCCTATACGCAAACACTGGTCCGGGCTGCATTGGCCACCTGAAATGAAGAATGACAAGTTTTGAATCGGATCGACGCGGAGCCTGGCGTGCGGCGCTGGCTTGCATGGTCACGCTCGCGGTCGCCATGGGCCTGGGGCGCTTCGCTTTCACACCGATGCTGCCGATCATGTTGCATGAGGGCAAGCTCGACCTGCAGGCGGGCGGTTTGCTGGCGTCGCTCAACTACCTGGGTTACTTCGTTGGTGCGGTGACCTGCGCGTCGCTCCGGGTCAAGGCCACAACGATGGTGCGCAGCGGCCTGATTGCGACCGCGGCGTTGCTGATCGGAATGGGATTGCTACACGGCTTCAGCATCTGGGGCGTGCTGCGGACGGCCGCTGGCGTGATGAGTGCTTGGGTGTTTGTCTTTGCGTCCGGCTGGGGCGCACGCCGGCTCGCAGAAACCAATTCGCCGATGCTGGGCGGCGTGATCTTTACCGGGCCAGGCGTTGGCATCGCGACGACCGGCCTGCTTGGCGGCGTGGTGGGGCGGTGGGGCTCCGATGCGGCGTGGATCGGTTTCGGCATCGTGGCGCTGGCGCTGATCGCGGTGATCTGGCGCGTGTTCGACGATGGCGCGAAGGCAGTGCCAGCGTCGGTGGGCATGTTAGCGACGCCTCGTTCTGCTGCAGCGACTCAGGCGGCGCGCGGGGACGCCGGCTGGTTGATCGCTCTGTACGGTATCGCCGGCTTTGGGTACATCATCACAGCGACGTTTTTGCCTGTCATCGCGCGGCAGGCGTTGCCTGGGTCTCCCTGGCCAGACCTTTTCTGGCCCTTGTTCGGGCTGGCGGTGATCGTCGGCGCGCTGATCGGCGCCCGAGCGCCAACGCATTGGGACAACCGGCTGCTCATGGCCATTGCCTATGCGCTGCAGGCGGCAGGTGTCGTGCTGTCGGTGGTTTGGCCCACCATCGTCGGCTTCGCGCTTGGCAGCTTGCTGCTCGGCTTGCCGTTTACGGTCATCACGCTGTTTGCCGTGCGCGAGGCGCGGCGGCTCCGCGGCAATTCAGCGGCAGGGCTGATCGGCTATGCGACGGCGTCTTATGGCGTCGGCCAGATTCTGGGGCCGCTTTTTGCTGCGCCGCTGGCGCAGCGCACCGGTTCGTTCGGGGTGCCTTTGCTGGTCGCGGCGGCAGCCTTGGCGCTCGGCAGCGTCATGTTTGCGTGGGTATGGTCGAAATCGCGTGCCTCAAGCCACGTGGCAGCCGTCTAAGGCCTGGGAAAGCCTTTATTTGTCACCTGAATGGCATATAATTCGAGGCTCACGACCAAACGGGCGGGTACCAACCGCCCGTTTTTTTTGGTCTGTGCATTTCCGGCATTCCGGCTTTCCAGATAGGGCACCTTCGAACACGTGGCATTGCAGCAGACAGTGGAACAAACCGTGGTCGCGACCGTAAAAGGGTTGGGCTACGACCTCGTCGAGATCGAAAGATCGGCCGGGGGGTTGCTGCGCGTGACGATTGATTTGCCATGGAAGGCCCCCAATTCGGAAGCTGTGGCTGCCGGGTTGCCCGATCCTGCCGTCACGGTGGAAGATTGCGAGAAGGTCACGCGGCAATTGCAGTTCGCGTTGGAAGTGGACGGTGCTGAATACAAGCGGCTCGAGGTTTCCTCGCCGGGTATTGACCGGCCGCTGCGCAATGAGCAGGATTTCGAGCGTTTCGCAGGCGAGGTGATCGACCTCACGCTGAAGGCCCCCATGGGAGCGGCCGCGGCGGGCCAGGTGTCGCCCACCCGCAAGAAGTTTCGCGGCACGCTGGAGCGTGTCGAAGGTGCGGCTGGCGCCGACGGAAGCGATTCCGTCAGAGGCTGGCAGATCGTCTGGAGCGAAGAGCCGAAGACCAAGCCTGGACAAAAAGTGAGCAAGAAGCGTGAGCCGGCCCCGTTGCAGGCGCTCGGCTTCAGGTTGGACGAGCTGCGTGACGCGCGGCTCGCGCCGATTGTGGATTTCAAGGGTCGCAAGACGAAAACCGCCAAAGCCGCCACAGGCAATGGACAGGATTGATCGAGGAGCAGTGGCATGAATCGCGAAATGTTGATGTTGGTGGATGCGATCTCGCGCGAGAAGAACGTCGAACGTGACGTCGTCTTCGGCGCGGTCGAGTCTGCGCTGGCCCAGGCCACCAAGAAGCTCCACCAGGGCGACGTGGACATCCGCGTGGTCGTGGACCGCGACAGCGGTGACTACGAGACTTTCCGCCGTTGGCATGTCGTTCCGGATGAAGCCGGCCTGCAGCTGCCCGACCAGGAAATCCTCCTGTTCGAAGCCAAGGAAGAGATGCCCGACATCGAGGTCGACGAGTACATCGAAGAAACGGTGGACTCGGTACCCATCGGCCGCATTGGCGCGATGGCGGCCAAACAGGTCATCCTGCAAAAGATCCGCGACGCCGAGCGGGAGATGCTGCTCAACGATTTCATGTCGCGCGGCGATAAGATTTTCGTCGGCACCGTCAAGCGCCTGGACAAGGGCGACATCATCGTCGAGGCTGGTCGCGTCGAAGGGCGCCTGCGCCGCAGCGAAATGATCGCCAAGGAAAACCTGCGCAATGGCGACCGCGTCCGCGCCATGATCATGGAAGTCGACCTGACGCTGCGCGGCGCGCCGATCATCCTGTCGCGCTCGGCGCCGGAATTCATGATCGAGCTGTTCCGCCAGGAAGTGCCAGAAATCGAACAGGGCCTGCTCGAAATAAAGAGCTGCGCTCGCGATCCGGGCTCGCGTGCCAAGATCGCCGTGTTGTCGCACGACAAGCGTGTCGACCCGATCGGCACCTGCGTCGGCGTGCGCGGTACGCGTGTCAATGCCGTTACCAACGAGCTGGCCGGCGAGCGCGTCGACATCGTGCTGTGGTCCGAAGATCCAGCGCAGTTCGTCATCGGTGCTTTGGCTCCCGCCAATGTGTCGTCGATCGTCGTCGATGAAGAAAAGCACGCCATGGACGTGGTGGTCGACGAGGAAAACCTCGCCATCGCCATCGGCCGCGGTGGGCAGAACGTGCGCCTTGCGTCCGACCTGACCGGCTGGAAGATCAACATCATGGACGCCAACGAGTCTGCGCAAAAGCAGGCCGTCGAAACCGATGCCAGCCGCAAGCTCTTTATGGAAAAGCTCGATGTCGACGAGGAAATGGCCGATATCCTGATCTCCGAGGGCTTCAACAGCCTCGAAGAAGTGGCTTACGTGCCGATCTCAGAACTGCTTGAAATCGAGAGCTTCGACGAAGACACGATCAATGAGCTGCGCACGCGTGCAAAAGATGCGCTGCTCACAATGGAAATCGCCAAGGAAGAGGGCGTCGAGACCGTCTCGCAAAATCTGCGCGACCTCGAAGGCCTGGACCCTGAGTTGATTCCAAAACTGGCCGAGGCGGGTGTACACACCCGTGACGACCTGGCCGACCTTGCGGTCGATGAACTTACCGAGATCACCGGCCACAGCGCCGCTGACGCCACGACCCTCATCTTGAAAGCCCGCGAACATTGGTTCGCTGGCCAAGAGTGACGGTCATGAAGGCACGAAACCAATATGTCCAGTACCACTGTCGCCGAGTTCGCGAACGAGCTCAAGAAGACTCCCGAAACCTTGCTTGACCAGCTCAAGAGCGCAGGCGTGCCCAAAGCCGCGCCTACCGATGCGCTCACGGAGGCCGACAAGCAGCGCTTGCTCGGTTTCCTGAAGGCCAGCCACGGCACGGCCGAGCCCGAGCGCAAGAAAATCACGCTCACCAAGAAGTCGACCAGCGAGATCAAGCAGGCCGACGCGATGGGGCGTGCGCGCACGATCCAGGTCGAAGTGCGCAAGAAGCGCACATTCATCCAGCGCGATGAAGGGCCGACCGCGGCGCCCGAGCCGGTGCATGAGGCTGAGGCGCCTGCTGCCCCTGGCATAGACGAAGCTGAATTGGCGCGGCGCGAAGAAGAAGCTCGCCGTCAGGCCGAACTGATTCGCCGCCAGGAAGAAGAACTGGTCGAAAAGCGCCGCATTCGCGAAGAAAGCGAAGCGCGAGAGCGCGAGCACGCCGAGCGTGCTGAAAAAGCCGAACAGGAAGCACGCGCCGCCGAAAAGAAGGCGGCTGCTGTGCCGGCCGTCGCGACCGAAGGCGCGTCCAGCAAGGCTGCGATAACCGAAGAAGCGACCAGTGCTGCTGCCACCAAGGCGGCAGCCGACGCCACCGTGGCGCAAGCCAAGGAAGACGCCAAAGCCAAGGCCGCGGCCGATTCGAAGGCCCGTGCCGACGAAGAATCTGCACGTGCCAAGGATCTGGACGAACGCCGCCGCAAGGCACTCGCCGAAGCCGAAGCCATCCGCGCGATGATGAATGCGCCCGCTCGCGTGCTTGTGCCGCACAAGGTGCCCGAAAAGCCTGCGCCAGAAGTCAAGCCGGCCGTTAAGGGCACTTTGCACAAGCCCGCCACGCCCGCGGCACGTCCCGGCGCACCTGCAGCGCCTGGCACGACCGCGCCCGGCGCCAGCAAGGACGTCAAGTCCGCCAAGCTCTCGTCGAGCTGGGCTGGCGATCCGGCCAAGAAGAAGGAAATCAAGACCCGCGGCGATGCCAGCGGTGGCGTCGGTCGCGGCAATTGGCGCGGAGGCCCGCGCGGCCGTCGTGGCAGCAACGATCGTGGCGGCCACGAAGATCAGCAGCAAGCCGCTCCGGTCGAAGCGCGCGTGCTCGACGTGCACGTGCCGGAAACCATCACCGTGGCCGAGCTTGCGCACAAGATGGCCGTCAAGGCCCAGGAAGTCATCAAGCAGTTGATGAAGGCCGGGATCATGGCGACCATGAACCAGTCACTCGACCAGGACACCGCGATGGTGATCGTGGAAGACATGGGTCACAACGCGATGGTGGCGGCACTGGACGATCCGGAAGCCTTCACCGACGACGACGCGGCCGCACAGACCGCAGAGTCGTTGCCACGTGCACCCGTGGTTACGGTCATGGGTCACGTCGACCACGGCAAGACTTCGTTGCTCGACTACATCCGCCGTGCCAAGGTCGCAGCGGGCGAAGCCGGCGGCATCACGCAGCACATCGGTGCCTACCATGTGCAAACCGATCGTGGAATGGTGTCGTTCCTTGACACCCCGGGTCACGAGGCGTTCACCGCCATGCGAGCCCGTGGTGCACAGGCCACCGACATCGTCATCCTCGTGGTGGCGGCCGACGACGGTGTGATGCCGCAGACCAAGGAAGCCATCAAGCATGCGAAAGCTGCCGGTGTGCCGATCGTGGTCGCGATCAACAAGATCGACAAGTCCGATGCCAACCTGGACCGCGTCAAGCAGGAGCTGGTGGCCGAAGAAGTCGTGCCCGAAGAGTACGGCGGCGAAGTGCCTTTCATCTCTGTCTCGGCCAAGACCGGCCAGGGCGTTGACGAACTGCTCGAGCAAGTGCTGCTGCAGGCTGAAGTGCTCGAACTCCGTGCGCCGGTCGATGCCGCTGCCAAGGGTCTGGTCATTGAAGCGCGCCTCGACAAGGGCCGTGGTCCCGTCGCGACCGTGTTGGTCCAGTCCGGTACGCTGAAGACTGGCGATGTGGTGCTCGCCGGCTCGACCTATGGCCGCGTGCGCGCCATGGTGGACGAAGACGGCAAGACGATCAAGACCGCGGGTCCATCGATTCCGGTCGAGATTCAGGGCCTGACCGAGGTGCCGCAAGCCGGCGACGAGTTCATGGTGATGGCCGACGAGCGCCGTGCGCGCGAAATCGCCACCTACCGTGCCGGCAAGTTCCGCAACACCAAGCTGGCGCGTTTGCAGGCATCGAACCTGCAGAGCATGTTCACGGACCTGTCTGCAGGCGAGGTGCAGACGCTGCGCCTGATCATCAAGGCTGACGTTCAGGGTTCGCAGGAAGCATTGGCGCAATCGTTGCTCAAGCTGGCGACCGAAGAAGTCAAGGTGCAGATCGTGTACGCCGGTGTCGGCGGCATCAGTGAGAACGACATCAACCTGGCCATCGCGTCGAAGGCGGTCGTCATCGGCTTCAATGTGCGGGCCGACTCTGGTGCGCGCAAGCTGGCCGAGAACAACGGCGTGCAGCTGAACTACTACAGCATCATTTACGACGCTGTGGACGAGATCAAGGTTGCGATGTCCGGGATGCTGGCGCCCGAACGCCGCGAAGAGATCATCGGCTCGGCCGAGATCCGCACGGTGTTCGTCGCTTCCAAGATCGGTACGGTCGCAGGTTGTATGGTCACTTCGGGTTCGGTCAACCGCAGTGCACATTTCCGTTTGCTGCGCGAGAACGTGGTCGTCTATACCGGCGAGGTCGACTCGATCAAACGTATGAAAGACGACGTGCGCGAGGTCAAGGAAGGCTTCGAATGCGGTATCAAGCTCAAGAACTACAACGACATCAAAGAGGGCGATCAGCTCGAGTTCTTTGAGATCAAGGAAATTGCCCGGACGCTGTAAAGCGCCCAAGCGAACCTGGCCATGCCCAAGAGAAAAGCCGCAGCCCCCAACCGCTCGTTCAAGGTTGCTGATCAGATCCAGCGCGATCTGACGGAACTGATCGCGCGCGAGTTGAAGGACCCGCGCGTAGGCATGGTCACGATCCAGGGGGTCGAGGTCACGCCCGACTACGCGCACGCCAAGATTTTCTTCAGCGTGCTCACGGGCGACATTGTCGAGACCACCGAAGCGTTGAATCAGGCAGCCGGATTTCTCCGCAACGGCCTGTTCAAACGCCTCCATATCCATACCGTGCCGACGCTGCACTTCCTGTTCGACCGAACCACCGAGCGTGCGGCCGACATGAATGCGTTGATCGCTCAGGCAGTCGCCTCCCGCTCGAAGGACGAGTAGCCATGAACGCCCCTCGCACCAGGGTGCAGCGGCGCCCCGTGCATGGGGTGTTGTTGCTCGACAAACCTCTCGGCCTTTCGAGCAACCAGGCGTTGCAGCGGGCCAAGTGGCTGCTGCGCGCCGAAAAGGCGGGGCATACCGGCACGCTCGATCCGTTGGCGACTGGCGTATTGCCGTTGTGCTTCGGTGCAGCGACGAAGTTCAGTCAACTGCACCTCGAGGCCGACAAGACCTACGAGGCCACGGCCCGACTGGGCGTGAAAACATCGACCGGCGATGCTGAAGGCGAAGTGATCGCAGAACGTGCAGTTCATCTCGCTGCCGAAGACCTGAAACGTGTCGAGGCGCGGTTCACCGGGCCGATCCGCCAGATTCCGCCGATGTACAGCGCGTTGAAGAAAGACGGCAAAGCGCTGTACGAATACGCCCGCGAAGGCATCGAGGTCGAGCGTGCGCCGCGCGACGTCGTCGTGCACAGGCTTTCGGTCACTGAGACGCCCGACATGGCGCCGTACCGCGCCGTGAAGATCGCCGCGACAGTGACCAAAGGAACTTACATCCGCACGCTCGGCGAAGACATCGGCGAAGCATTGGGTTGCGGCGCTCACCTGACTGCATTGCGCCGCACCGCGACGGGTGACTTCGACGTCTCGCAATGCGTGACGCTCGAAGCGCTCGAAGCCATGGCCGAAGACGAACGGCTCGCGCTCTTGCTCCCTGCCGAGTCCCTCGTCGCCGGCCACGACCGCGTCACGTTGGGCACGGAAGATGCGGCGCGGTTCCTGTCCGGCCTGCGCCGGCGCGGCGATTGGGCCGATGCAGCCGAGGTGGCGGTATTCGGCATTGAGCCTGCTGCGTTTTTGGGCTCGGCCCATATCGTGGCCAACGAATTGATTCCGGGGCGCTTGCTGAACCCCATTGAAATCCAGCAAATCCTTTTGAACGCCCCCGTCCCCCATTTTTTCTGCGAAACGACATCATGAGCATCAAGCAAATCCGCAATATCGCCATCATTGCCCACGTCGACCATGGCAAAACCACGATGGTCGACCAGCTGCTGCGCCAGTCCGGCACCTTCGCCGAGCACGAGAAAGTGGTCGACACAGTGATGGACAACAACGCGATCGAAAAAGAACGTGGCATCACGATTCTTGCCAAAAATTGCGCCGTGACCTGGGAAGGCACGCACATCAACATTGTCGACACTCCCGGTCACGCCGACTTCGGCGGCGAAGTTGAACGCGCACTGTCTATGGTCGACGGCGTTGTGCTGCTGATCGACGCGCAAGAAGGCCCGATGCCGCAAACGCGCTTCGTGACCAAGAAGGCACTAGCCCTCGGCCTCAAGCCTATTCTGGTGGTGAACAAAGTCGACAAGCCCGGTGCGCGCCCTGACTTCGTTGTCAACGCGGCGTTCGACCTGTTCGACAAGCTCGGTGCGACCGACGAGCAGCTCGATTTCCCGGTGGTGTACGCCTCGGGCATCAATGGCTGGTCGTCGATGGAAGAAGGCGAGGCGGGTGAGCAGTGGGGCCCCGACATGTCGGCGCTCTTCAACACCGTGCTCAAGCACGTGCCGGCTCAAAAGGGTGACCCGGATGCACCGCTGCAATTGCAGATTTCCGCACTCGATTTCTCCACCTTCGTCGGCCGCATCGGCGTTGGCCGCATCAGCCAGGGCACCGTCCGGCCGATGATGGACGTGGTTGTGATGGAAGGTACGGACGGCAAGGCCGTCAAGGGTCGCGTCAACCAAGTGCTGACGTTCCAGGGATTGGAGCGCGTGCAAGCGACGGAAGCCGGTCCGGGCGAAATCGTGCTGATCAATGGCCTGACCGACATCGGTATCGGCGTCACCGTGACCGATCCGATCAATCCGGCACCGTTGCCCATGCTCAAGGTCGACGAGCCGACGCTGACGATGAATTTTTGCGTCAACACGAGCCCGCTCGCCGGTCGTGAAGGCAAGTACATCACCAGCCGCCAGATCTGGGACCGCCTGCAGAAAGAGCTGCAGCACAACGTAGCCTTGCGCGTCGCCGAAACCGGGGAAGAAGGCATCTTCGAGGTCATGGGCCGCGGCGAACTGCACCTCACCATCCTGCTGGAGAACATGCGCCGCGAAGGTTACGAGCTCGCTGTGTCCAAGCCGCGCGTGGTGTTCAAGGATATCGACGGGGTGCGCCACGAGCCGATCGAAATGGTGACCATCGACGTCGAGGAGCAGCACCAGGGCGGCGTGATGCAAGCCATGGGCGAGCGCAAGGGCGATCTGGCCAACATGGAATCGGACGGACGCGGCCGTGTTCGTCTGGAGTACCGCATTCCGGCGCGCGGCCTGATCGGCTTCACCAACGAGTTCCTGAATCTGACGCGTGGCTCGGGTCTGATCGCGAATATCTTCGACAGCTACGAACCGCACAAGGGCGACATCGGCGGCCGCAAGCAAGGCGTACTGATCTCGATGGACGACGGTGAAATTTTCACCTACGCCCTGGGCAAGCTGGACGACCGCGGCCGTATGTTCGTGCGCGCGAACGATCCGGTTTATGAGGGCATGATCGTCGGCATCCACAGCCGCGACAACGATTTGGTGGTCAACGCCACCCGTACCAAGCAGCTGACCAACTTCCGCGTGTCTGGCAAGGAAGACGCGATCAAGATCACACCGCCGATCGAACTCACGCTCGAATACGGCGTGGAGTTCATTGAAGACGACGAGTTGGTCGAAATCACGCCAAAGAGCGTTCGTCTGCGCAAGCGGTTCCTGAAGGAACACGAGCGCAAGCGCGCCGGCCGCGACTAAAAAACTGCGGGCTTTCGAAGACCGTGAGTTCGAGTCGGATGGCGGCTGACGAACATGCGGTGACTTCGGGGCGCATGGCCCACGGACGTGCCGTGTGGCTCATGGTTCTCGTCACGCTGATGTGGGCTACAGCCGGCGTCGTGACGCGCCACCTGGAGCATGCACGGAGCTTCGAGGTCACTTTTTGGCGAGCGTCATTCACCGTGTTGTCGCTGCTTGTGATACTGCCGATCTGGCGCGGCCGGGCGGTGTTCGCGACGATCCGGCAGGGCAACCGTTCCCTCTGGGTATCTGGCGTCTGCTGGAGCGTGATGTTCACGGCCTATATGGTCGCGCTCACGCTGACCAGCGTCGCGAACGTGCTGGTGACGATGGCGCTAGCGCCTTTATTCACCGCGCTCGCGGCTCGTCTGTTCATCGGGCACCGGCTGGCAACGCGCACCTGGATCGCGATTCTCGTCGCGGGCATCGGCATCGGTTGGATGTACGGCTCCGAATTTTCGAGCGCCGGTGGTCAGCTTCTCGGCACCCTGGTTGCGTTGTGCGTACCGTTGGCCGCTGCGGGCAATTGGACAGTCACGCAACACGCGCATGCAGCCGGACACGATGTGGACATGGTGCCTGCGGTGTTGATCGGTGCGGCTTTGTGTGCCTTGGCTACTTTGCCGCTCGCATGGCCCTTTCAAGTCAACGCTCACGACCTCGGTTTGCTGGCATTTCTGGGATTGGTCCAGCTGGCCATTCCCTGCGTGTTTTCAGTGATGTGCGCCCGTGTGCTCAAGGCACCGGAGTTGTCGCTGCTGGCGCTGCTCGAGGTGATCTTCGGCATCGCTTTGGCTTGGCTTGGCGCGGGCGAAGAACCCGCTTTCAGCGTACTCGCCGGGGGTACTGTGGTCATCGCTGCGTTGGTCGGCAACGAGTGGTTCGGACTTTCGAGGCGCAGCGGTAGATCGGTCTGAGCCAAGAAAATAAAAAAGCCGGCACTTGGCCGGCTTGGCTGAGCCAACGCGCAGGCGCTCAGGGGCGCGCAAGCTTCCACGCATTGTTGAAGTTGTCGCCCGTGCGATCGCCCGCCTTGGCGTCGTTCGCGTAGTAGTAGAGCGGGGAGCCCTTGTAGGCCCACTGCTGGGAGGCATCGTCGCGCACGATGATGGTGTAGCCGCCCATCGGCTTGGCCGTTGCGGCGACCGGCAGCGCCGGCCAGAGCTTTGCGCACGCCGCATTGCAGACCGACTTGCCGCTGTTGGCGGTGTCGCGGTTGAACGTGTAGAGCGACTTGCCGTCAGGCCCGACGAGCACGCCATCAGATGTCTTTGTTGGGGTGTCGGCCATCATGGACGACATGCTTGCGCAGCCTGCGAGCAGGGTGACGGCGAGGATCGATGCACTGAGCAGTTTCATATCAAGTTTCTCCTTCGGTTTCAAAAAAACGCCGGCACATTGGAGCTGTGCCAGCGACCAGTCTAAATTGCCCTAAGACAGCTGACGGTAGGTGACCGTCGCCAATTTCATCAACGCGTCGCGCGGCAATTTGCCGGCGACGGCATAGCCGAACCCATGATCGACCCAGTAGAAGCTGGGTACCGGCCCCTCCGATGTGAAACGGAATGCCGTTTCCCGAGATGGCGTGAAGGCACTCGCCGCGGCGTCCAGGGCACCGATGTAAAGGGTCACCCGTTCGCCAGTGGCGCTTTCGAACATGAACTGGGCGCGCGCGCCTTCGTCGCCCGGCAACAGCCGACCTCCGACCAGCGAATAGCCTTCGCTCGAGAGATCCGGCACTTTGAGTGGCCGGTCGAGCCGCTTCGAGAGCCATTGCACCAGATGCTGTTGCTCGGCGGCAGCGACCTCCACGGGATGGCGCTTTTCGGGCGCATACACCGCATGCGCCACCGACGCCGCATGCACGAATTCGTGCGACGCAAGCGCCCCTGTGGGCGCCGGTCCGGGCCCAGGCGCCTTCGCCAAGGTCGTGCCGTGCGACAGCGTCCACTGTGCGTTGACCAGCCAGCCGGCGCCAAAGGCGATCGCGAAGCCCGCGGCCATTCCACCCCAGCGCGTCCACACCGACTGCGCTGCATGGCGAGCCGATCGGGCGCCCAGCGCGTTCAGTAGTGGTGCGGGGATCGGTTCGTCGAGCAAGCTGAGGTGCAACTGGCGGAGCGCATCGCGCTGCACTCGCCACGAGGCGACGCGGGCCGCAAGAGCCGGCTCCCGCTTCAGCAAATCGTCGATCGCGGCACCGCGTTCGAGCGCCAATTGGCCGTCGACGAAAGCATGCAGTTCATCGTCGGAAACGGAGGAAATGTGGGCGTTCATGTTCAGCTCACTTGAGGCGGCGCAGGCCAGGTCGGTTAGGCGTTGCGCTGGTACCTTCCATCAGCTCGTGCAAACGTGCGCGAGCACGCGACAGCCGGGACATGACCGTGCCGGCCGGGATGCCGAGTACTTTTGCGACTTCGGCATAAGAGAGGTCTTCCAGTGTGACCAACAAGAGCACCGCGCGCTGTTCCTCGGGCAGTTGATGCAGGCAACGTTGCAGATCGATACCGTGGTCGCGCCCTGACTCGACGGCGCGAAGTTCATTCGATACGTCTTCGAGCGACACGGTTGCGCGAGGCGACGTCCGGCGCATTTGGCTGGCAAAGAGGTTGTGCATGATGGTGAAAAGCCATGCGCGCAGATCGCTGCCGACGGTCCAAAGCCGCCATTTGCTGCAAGCCCGCTCCAGCGTGTCCTGAACCAGATCGTCGGCCGCCCAGGCGTCGCCGGTCAGCACGCGCGCATAGCGTCGCAAGCTGGGAATGTGTTCGATCAGGGGCTGCGAATCCATGCGTTGGCTCAGTGCGTCGCCGTTTCGCCGCGACAGAGCGAAGCGGTAACGCAAACGATGACATTGGCGAGGAGTCGTGTGGAAGACAAGGCGGTGCTCCTTTCCACACACGAACGCCGAAAGTCGTCGGTTTATTCCACCGACCCGCAAAAAGACTAAGTGGTGCTCAGGACCTCGCTATAAGCCGAGACAAATCGCTTTGCGATTCGCGGCCAGTCATACGCGTCTGCGAACGCCACGCTCGCGCTGCGCATCGACTGCTGGTGCGGCTGATCCATCGACAGGAACTCGACCAGTTTCGCAAAGTCGGCGTCGCTGCCGTCGAATGCGAGGCAGAGGCCGTTCTGGCCGTTCTGCACGAACTTGTTCATTGGCTCGACGTCACGGCACACCACGAGCAGCCCAGCCGCCATCGCCTCGAGCAAGGTCAGACCGAAGCCTTCGTATTCGCTGGCGGTCGCGAAGACGGTTCGATCGCGCAAGGCTGCTTTCAAATCGATATCGTTCATCGGCGGCGCCAGCCGCACGCTGTCTTGCAAACCCGCGCTGTCGATGCGCGCCTGGAATTTGCAAGCCAATCCGCTGACGTCCGTTCCGGTGATGAGCAGGTCGAGCGGATAGCCCATGGCCTTCAGTCGCACGGCGTAGTCGAGCAGGCGATCGACGCGCTTGTTTTCGGAGAGGCGACCCCAGTAGACCCAGCGCCGCAAATCGTTGCTCGGGGGCCGGTCGGCAATTTGGTGGCGCTGCACGTCGATGCCGTTGCCGGTCACCCTGATCCGCTTGGTGAACCGGCCGAAGTAAGCAGCGTCGTTTTCGCTGGTCGCCAACACCAATCTGTAGGAGTCGAGCATGCGGCGCAGCGCGAACTCTTCATGCAGTCGCTTGGCGCCTGCCAACCGGCGCGTGTGATGAAAGCCGCCATGGGTGCTCAGCACCCGCGGAAGTTGGCTGCCGGACAGCATGACGCCTACCGACAAGGCCATCAATTGAGGATCGTGGATATGTAGCAGGTCGAAGCCCTGAATCGCCTGCCTCAACTGCGGTGCGTATCCGACCAGTTTGCTGCCGATCAGTGGCACGTCGGTGACTTTGATACCTTCGACCGTGCGCGTCTGCAGCCGCTTGTGATCGGGGGAAACATAGAGCACCTCTACATCGACGCCCAGTCGCTGGCAGTGCACCGAGAGATTCAACACCACTGTCTCGATCCCGCCGATCTCCGGATGGAACGTCGGCGTGATGTTCAGGACTTTCACCGGCCTGCATCTCCGGGTGCGCTCGTGTCGCCGGCCGTACCGAGGATGACGCGGCGTTTGACGAACTGCGCCGGGTTGCCTGCATAGACGCCCCAGGGTTCGAGCGATTTAAATGCAACCGCGCGTGCGCCGAGCACCGATCCCTCGCCGATCTCGACGCCGGGACCCACAAACGCTTCAGCAGCCACCCATACGTCCGCGCCGATGTGGATCGGCTTGGCGATCAGCTGAAAGTCGCGAGTACGGATGTCATGGCTGCCGGCGCAAAGGTGTGCGCCCTGTGAAACCAGCGCGCGTTCGCCGAGCGAAATCGGCGCCATGTTGTAACAGTTGACGCGATCCGCTAGCAGGCTGCGGTCGGCCATCTGCAGGTGAGGTGGATACCAGACTTTGGCGGTGCCCCTGACATCACAGGCAACGCCCATGCGGGCGCCGAACAGCGTGAGCAAGAAGCGGCGCCATGCGCCGAATGGCGGTGGCGTCCAAGATGCGAGCAAGGCCCACGTCAAGTTCCACAAGGCGCGAAAAAGGCGGTTCGAGAGACTGAAACTCGGTCCGCCCTCGCGTGAATTGACCTGACTTGCGTCGAGAGGTTGAAGCGCCATGTGTTTGAAAAATAGTGGGCGGCGTGGTCCGAGCGCAGAAATTCGCTCGTGACACTGTTACGTTCTGTGACTATAACGCCAAAGTTCTCATTTGCTGAACTTCTTCATCGCGCGCTCGACTTCACGCTTGCCTTCGCGGTCCTTGATCGTGTCGCGCTTGTCATGCTCGGCTTTGCCCTTGGCCAGTGCGACCTCGCATTTCACCTTGCCTGCCTTCCAATGGAGGTTGAGCGGCACCAGGGTGTAGCCCTTTTGTTCGATCTTGCCGATCAGGCGGCGAATCTCTTCCTTGTGCAGCAAGAGCTTCTTGGTGCGGACCGAATCCGGCGTGATGTGGCTCGACGCGCTGTTAAGCGGGTTGATCTGCAGGCCGATGACGAAGAGTTCTCCATTACGGATCACCACATAGCCATCGGTCAGTTGCACCTTGCCTTCGCGCAGCGATTTCACCTCCCAGCCTTCGAGCACGATGCCCGCCTCGAAGCGCTCTTCGAAGAAGTAGTTGTAAGCGGCCTTTTTGTTGTCGGCGATGCGGGAGGAGGGGTCTTGTTTCTTTTTGGTTGCCATGGCTCGGAAAGGTGGGGTCGGCATGGCTTCAATACAATCCGTCGCGCACGCCGTGCCGATTCTATGAAAACCGTTCAAAAGTCCGTCCTCATCTGGTACAGCGCCGAGGAGATGTACGCCCTGGTCACCGATGTTGCCAAGTACCCCGAGTTTTTGCCCTGGTGCAATCGGGCTAGCGTGATTGACCAGGACGAAAGCGGAATGACTGCTGAAGTCGGCCTTTCGTTCGGCGGAATCCGGCAGAGCTTTACGACGCGCAACACACAGATTGCCGGTCGCGAAGTGCAACTCAAACTGGTCAGCGGACCCTTCTCGAACCTCGATGGTGTCTGGAAGTTCACGCCGGTGGGCGAAACTGGCGAGCGGGCTTGCCGAGTCGAACTGAACCTGAACTACGGCTTCAGCAATTTCGCGCTGCAGGCCTTGATCGGCCCCGTATTCGACAAGATTGCATCGAGTCTGGTCGAGGGGTTCGTCAAGCGCGCCGAGCAGGTTTACGGCAAGAGCTGAATCGCATGCAGATCACGTTGGTCTATTCGCCAGGGCCCCGCCAGATCTTTGAAGAGACCGTGACGCTGTCCAATGGTGCGACGGCGCAGGATGCTCTGATCGCCAGCCGCCTTCCCGCCTCGTTCCCTGCGCTCGATTGGGCTGCCTTGCCCGTGGGCGTCTGGGGCCGGGTATGCGAATGGGACCGTGTGCTGGCAGAGTATGACCGGATCGAGCTGTGCCGGCCACTGAAGGTGGATCCCAAGGTGGCGCGACGCGAGAGATTTCAACGCCAGGGTGCGCGCGGGACCGGGTTGTTTTCCAGCCGTCGCCCGGGTGGAAAGGACGGTTACTGACTTGAGCTGCAAGCCTGCTCGGACGCCTGCATGCAAACTTACTTGCAGTCGCTGGCAATGACCGTCTGCAAGCGCTGCTGCTCTTCGGCACGCGCCTTGTCGTCGATGATTTCGCGTTCGCCCTGGGCGTTCAAGCGCGCCACACGGATGCCGCTGTCGAAGGTGGCCTTGCTCTGTCTTGCGCGATTGCAGTTTTCGGCTTTTGCCTGCGCGACCTTCTGAAGCTCTGCTGCGCGCTTGGCCTTTTCGGCTTCTTCCGCCTTCTTCGCTTTTTCTTCGAGTTCCTTGTCGACGCCGGATGGCCGAGCGCCACTCGCAGCCATGGCGGGCGCAGGCGCCGTGCCCGGTTCCGCTGCATCGGGAGCGGCCGAAGGGGTCCCTTGCGAGAAGGTCACCCGCGGACTGCCTCCGCCCGGGCGGCGCACGATGTTCTTTTCCGGAATATCAGGCGGCGGCGACTGGTCGCTGAAAACCTTCTTGCCCGCGCTGTCGATCCATTGCCATTGCGCGCTTGCGACCGTCGGCACGGCGCAGACCAATGCAAGGACGAGCGAATTCAAGTGGACGAACTTCATGGCGGGCAGTTTAGCGCTCCCTTACCTTTTGCAACGTTTTGACGTGGCTGATTTGAGGGGATCGCGGGGAAACAGCCACAGTTCGCCTCGAATGTGGCGCGGCGCCACATCTCCCTCCTTCCGGCCCTTGGTCCGGCTTTTGGTCCGGGTAAGTACGGGGCCATCGCTACAATCCGTCTTTTGGAGCCTTCCCCATGCGCCTTCTCGGCAAAGCGCTGACCTTCGACGATGTGTTGTTGGTGCCAGCGTTCTCCCAGGTCCTGCCCAAGGACACCTCCCTCGCCACCCGACTTTCCCGCAACATCACGTTGAATCTGCCGCTCGTTTCAGCGGCGATGGACACCGTGACCGAAGCACGCCTCGCCATCGCGATCGCCCAGGAAGGCGGCATCGGCATCGTCCACAAGAACCTGACGGCGCAGCAGCAGGCCGCCGAGGTGGCCCGCGTGAAGCGCTACGAATCCGGCGTGCTGCGCGACCCGGTGGTGATCACGCCGACGCATTCGGTGCGGCAGGTGATGGCACTGTCTGACCAGCTCGGCATCTCCGGCTTCCCGGTGGTCGACGGCGGCAGGGTCGTCGGCATCGTGACCGGCCGCGACTTGCGCTTCGAGACACGCTACGACGCGCCTGTCAGCGAGATCATGACGCAGCGCGACAAGCTCATCACCGTCCCCGACGGCACGACACTTGCGGACGCCAAGGCGCTGCTCAACAAGTACAAGCTCGAGCGATTGCTGGTCATCAACAGCGATTGGGAACTCAAAGGCCTGATCACAGTCAAGGACATCACCAAGCAGACCAGCTTCCCCAATGCAGCGCGTGACGCCTCCGGGCGTTTGCGCGTGGGTGCAGCCGTTGGCGTTGGCGACGGCACCGAGGAGCGCGTGGAAGCGCTGGTGGCCGCGGGTGTCGACGTCATCGTGGTGGACACCGCGCACGGCCACAGCGCTGGCGTGATCTCGCGCGTGCGCTGGGTCAAGAAGAACTATCCACAGATCGACGTGATCGGCGGAAACATCGCGACCGGCGACGCGGCACGCGCGCTGGCCGACGTGGGCGCCGATGCGGTCAAGGTCGGTATCGGCCCGGGCTCAATCTGCACCACGCGCATCGTGGCCGGCGTTGGGGTGCCGCAGATCATGGCGGTCGACAGCGTCGCCACCGCCTTGCAAGGCACCGGCGTTCCGCTGATTTCCGACGGCGGCGTGCGCTATTCGGGCGACATCGCCAAGGCCATCGCAGCCGGCGCCAGCACCGTGATGATGGGCAGCATGTTCGCCGGCACTGAAGAGGCGCCGGGCGAGATCGTGCTCTACCAGGGTCGCAGCTACAAAAGCTACCGCGGCATGGGAAGCATCGGCGCGATGCAGCAGGGCAGTGCCGATCGCTACTTCCAGGAATCGACGACCGGCAACCCCAACACCGACAAGCTCGTGCCCGAAGGCGTCGAAGGCCGCGTGCCGTACAAGGGCTCGATCGTCTCGATCGTCTACCAGATGGCTGGTGGCGTGCGGGCCAGCATGGGCTACTGCGGCTGCGCGACGATCGAAGACATGCAGAACAGGGCTGAGTTCGTCGAGATCACGACCGCCGGCATCCGCGAGAGTCATGTGCACGACGTGCAGATCACCAAAGAAGCGCCCAACTACCGGGCCGAGTGACCGACCCCATGCAACACGACAAAATCCTGATTCTCGATTTCGGCTCGCAGGTAACCCAGCTGATTGCCCGCCGCGTGCGCGAAGCCCATGTGCTGAGCGAAGTGCACCCGTGCGACGTCAGTAACGAGTGGATTCGCAATTACGCGAAGGATGGGTCGCTCAAGGGCGTGATCCTCTCTGGCAGCCATGCCAGCGTGTACGAAGACACGACCGACAAGGCACCGCAGGCGGTGTTCGAACTCGGCGTTCCGGTGCTCGGCATCTGCTACGGCATGCAAACCATGGCGCACCAGCTTGGCGGCAAGGTCGAGGGCGGCCATAAGCGCGAGTTTGGCGCAGCGGCCGTTCGTGCACGCGGTCATACCGACCTGTTGAACGAGATTGCCGACTTCAAGACCGACGAAGGTTTCGGCATGCTCAACGTGTGGATGAGCCATGGCGACAAGGTTACCGAGCTGCCACCCGGCTTCAAGCTGATGGCGTCTACCGAGAGTTGCCCGATTGCCGGCATGGCCGACGAAGAGCGGCATTTCTATGGCGTGCAGTTTCATCCCGAAGTCACGCACACGCAGCAGGGCACGGCGATCCTGCAGCGCTTCGTGCTCGACATCTGCGGCTCCAAGCCCGATTGGGTCATGCGAGATCACGTGGCCGAGGCGGTTGCGAAGATCCGTGAGCAAGTCGGCGACGAAGAAGTCATCCTCGGTCTGTCGGGCGGCGTGGATTCATCCGTTGCTGCCGCGTTGATCCATCGGGCCATCGGCGACCAGCTGACATGCGTCTTCGTCGACCACGGCTTGCTGCGCTTGAACGAGGGCGATCTCGTCATGGAGATGTTCGTCGGCAAGCTGCATGCGAAAGTGATTCGCGTCGATGCCAGCGAGCTGTTCCTCGGCAAACTTGGGGGGGTAAGCGACCCGGAAGCCAAGCGCAAGATCATCGGCGGCGAGTTCGTGACCGTGTTCAAGCAGGAAGCTGCCAAGCTGACCAGCGCGGGCGCCAAGGGTGCCAAGTGGCTGGCACAAGGCACCATCTATCCGGACGTCATCGAGTCCGGCGGCGCCAAGTCGTCGACCGGCAAGAAGAAGGCCGTGACGATCAAGAGCCACCACAACGTCGGCGGCCTGCCGGAGCAACTGGGCCTGAAGCTGCTCGAGCCGTTACGCGATCTTTTCAAGGACGAAGTGCGCGAACTCGGCGTGGCGCTCGGCCTGCCACCTGCAATGGTGTACCGCCACCCGTTCCCCGGCCCCGGCTTGGGCGTGCGCATCCTCGGCGAAGTCAAAAAGGAATACGCCGACTTGCTGCGGAGTGCGGACGCGATCTTCATCGAGGAGCTGCGCAACTTCATCGACCCGGCCAGCGGCAAGAGCTGGTACGACCTCACGAGCCAGGCTTTCGTCGTCTTCCTGCCGGTAAAGAGTGTCGGCGTGATGGGCGATGGCCGTACCTATGACTACGTCGTCGCGCTGCGCGCGGTGCAGACGAGCGACTTCATGACTGCGGATTGGGCTGAGCTGCCGTACGCGCTGTTGAAGACGGTGTCGGGGCGAATCATCAACGAGGTGCGCGGGATCAATCGCGTGACTTACGACGTGAGTTCGAAGCCGCCTGCGACGATCGAGTGGGAGTGAGCGTGTTCTTCCGGGCAGCTCAATGCGCCCATAGGGCGGTTCTCGCCATCAGCGTTCTTGCTCTTGTTGAAATGGCACCTCAACGTCGGTAACGTGGTGCATCAGTGAGCCGCCGCCTCGCGGACAATTCGCACCATCGCTCGCCCCGAGACGCCCCGAGACGCTCCATGTACCTGCCGCCCCAATTCAATTTCAAGGACCTCGCGATTGCGATCGAGCTGATGCGTGCCAACGCGTTCGCCAGCCTGATCTCGAACGACGACGATGGGCTGCCTTTCGTCTCGCATCTGCCGCTGGTCGCGGAGCAACACGAAGACGGCACGATCGTCTTGCTCGGGCACTGCGCAAAGCCGAATCCGCACTGGCGCTACCTCGAAGCCCGACCCAAAGCCGTCGTGACATTTCTCGGGCCGCATGCCTACATGTCGCCTGCGGTCTATCCGGACCTGGCCCGCGTGCCGACCTGGAATTACCTCGCGGTGCACTGCAAGGTCGAGTCGGCACTGGTGACCGAGCCAGCCGCCAAGGACGAGCTGCTGAAAAAGCTCATCGCCGAGCATGAGCCGGCCTACGCACAACAGTGGCGCGATCTTGGCGAAGACTTTCAGCAGAAGATGCTGACCGGCATCGTCGGCTTCACGCTGCGGGTGACCGACCTGCAGTGCAAGCTGAAGCTCAATCAGCACCGACGCGAAGCGCATGCCGAGATGTATTCGCGCTTTTCTGCAGGGTCGCCGGACGAGCAGGCACTGGCTGAGTGGATGGTGCGGCTGGGCATGAACACGACCGCAGCTGCGTGAGATGAGCGACAGACATAAGCGACAGACAAGGAATCTGACATGCGCATTTTCGGATTGGTCGGTTTGCTGGTGGCCCTCGTGATCGTCGGCCTGCTGGCGAAGAAGCAGCTCGCGCCGATCGCCGCGCCGACCTTGCCAGCTACAACCTCCGTACCCGGTGCGCCAGCGCCCGCCGCCGGTACAGCGCCGGCCAACGCACGCGAGCAGAGTCAGCAAATGCAGCAGCAGTACAAGCAGGCGATCGATGCGGCGATGCAGCCGCAGCGCAAGATGCCCGAGGACAATTGAAAGCCCTACGAAGGGCCGCTCGCGTCTGCGACATCCGCTCAGGCACCGGCGACCGATGACAGACAAGGATTGGATGGCGCTCGCATTGAGCGAAGCGCAAGCCGCCGCCGACGCGGGCGAAGTGCCCGTGGGTGCCGTGCTCGTGAAAGACGGCTTGCTGGTCGCCAAAGGCCGCAATACGCCCGTGGCGCAGCACGATCCGAGCGCGCACGCAGAGATCAACGCACTTCGGGCCGGCGCAACGGCACTCGGCAACTATCGGCTCGATGGCTGCGAGCTTTTCGTCACGCTCGAGCCTTGCGCGATGTGCGCGGGCGCGATGCTTCATGCGCGGCTGGCGCGTGTCGTGTTCGGCGCGGCCGACATCAAGACGGGCGCTGCCGGATCGGTCGTCGATCTCTTTGCCGAGCCACGCTTGAACCACCGAACGCGCGTCGTGCGCGGCGTGCTCGAAGCGCAGTGCAGCGAGTTGCTTCAGCGCTTTTTTCGCCAGCGCCGTGATGCCGCGCGCGAAAGCGTCCAACCGCTGAGCGACGATGCGCTGCGCACGCCGCCAGAGCGCTTTACCGGCCTGACTGACTACCCCTTCACGTCTCGCTGGATCGACGACCTCCCGAGCTTGCGTGACTGGCGCATGCATTACGTCGACACGGCACCTGCGGTCCCGAAGCCCACGTTGCTGTGCCTGCACGGCCCCGGAGAGTGGAGCTACTTGTTCAGGTACCTCCTTGCCATGTCCGGCCCACGCATGCTGGCGCCCGACCTCATCGGCTTCGGCATGAGCGACAAGCCCAAGCGCGATGTCGTGCATCGGCTCGACTGGCATCGCGACGTGCTGATTGAATGGCTGGATCGTTTGCAGACGGGTCCGATGGTGCTCGTGCACAGCGCGGCAGCGACCGACCTTGCGACGCTGTTGTCGGCGGCAGCGCCACGCCAGTTCGTGGGTGTGCTCACTGCGCCTGAAGGTGGCGAGGCCGTAGCGCACGCGTGGCGTGCGCCGTTTCCAGACCGTGGCCACGAAGCGGCATTGCGGGCGCTCCCGCCAGCCGCGGCAACCTCCGGCCCGAGCCCTTCGCAGGCGCTCCAATTGATAGAGGACGCGATGGGATACTTCCGCGAGTGACAAAACACATCTACATCTATTCCCCCGCCAGTGCGGTGCGCGACCGCGCCGCTTTCAAGCGCGGCGTCGCACGGCTCAAGGCACTGGGCTACGAGATCGAAATCGACGAAGCGGCGCTTAGCGTGCACCAGCGTTTCGCCGGCGACGACGCCGTGCGGCTCGCCGCCATCTCGCGTGCTGCCGCAAGCCACGCCGACGTGGCGCTCATCGCACGCGGTGGCTACGGCCTGACGCGCATCCTCGACGCGATTCCGTACAAGGCCATTGCCAAAGCGATCGAGCACGGCACCGAGTTCGTCGGCCTGAGTGACTTCACCGCGCTGCAGAGCGCGCTGTTCGCAAAGACCGGCGCTGTGACCTGGGCCGGCCCGGCGGTGGGCGAAGACTTCGGAGCTGAAGAAGGCGCGGACGACATCATGGAAGACTGCTTCGGCGACTTCACGAGCGGGCAGGGCGAGGGAACGGGCTGGCGCGTTCCGGTCCGCGACGCGGCCGCCATGGCGTCGCCGTTGAAAAGCATTCACGGTGCCACGTTGTGGGGCGGCAACCTGTGCGTGCTGACCAGCCTGCTCGGCACGCCGTATTTTCCGGCGGTCGACAAGGGCGTGCTGTTCGTCGAAGACGTGAACGAGCATCCTTATCGCATCGAACGCATGCTCGACCAGTTGCGTCATGCGGGCGTGCTGGCGCGTCAAAAGGCGATCGTGCTGGGTCAGTTCACAAGCATGCGCAAGATCCCCGGTTACGACCGCGGCTTCGACCTGCAGGCCGTAGTGACGCGACTGCGCGGCTTGCTGAAGATTCCGGTGTTGACGGGGCTACCGTTCGGCCATGTGCCGACCAAAGTGATGTTGCCGGTGGGCGCCAAAGTCGAAATGGCGGCCGACGAGAGGGATGTATTTTTGGTGTGGGGTCATCGGCACCACCGTGACCACGCGCATTGACCTGAAGAAGTCAGTCTCGATCTGACTTGTTCAGACCGAAAACTTGTTCAAACCGGGAAACGCTGGTGAATGCGCGGGCCCATGGTGTTGGGCAATCCGCCTTTGAACATGCCGTTGATCTGCTTGACCTGACGGCGCGCTTCCAGCTCGCCATCGACTTCGCTGATTGCGGCCAACAAGTCTTGCCGGAGATACCAGAGGGCTTCCACGTCTTCGGCAAAGCGCACGCGTTGCATCAGGCGCTGGACGTTCTGGCCGGTGTGCACCTGCAACAGTGACAACATCACCGTGCGAATTTGCCCTGTCTTACGGTCGGCAGAGCGGCTCCAGCCAATGCCGGGGAAGGACAGAAGTCGAAAGAAGCTGCTTGGGGAAACCATGACGCGGGAGCTATTTGCCTGGAGACTTGATGAACGTACGTTAATGGGCGTCAAGCGGTGGCACAAGCCCGGACACACTTTTTCATCATTAAAAACAACATACTTCACGAAACTGTTCAAGCGCTTTCCCAAGAGTTGATACATTAGTTTTAGTTTTGGGTGATCAGGGATGCGATGAGGGCTGAGAAAAGACCCTGTTGAATCCAGCCGCGGGCCTGCGTTCGTACTTCGGACGCACATTGACATTGGAGAGCGCAAAACGATCGGCGGCTGCATCGAGCCTGCACGTCGCTAATCGCTAACGCCTAGAAACGAATGCTTTGCCATAATCAAACAGCTGTCGCTACCAAAGAATTCACAAAATGGGCATTCAAACCACCGTCGTCTTTGCGGACCTGACCGGAAGCACGCGGGTCTTCGAGGCCATGGGAAACGCGCGAGCGACGGAAACCGTCACGCGATTGATTCAGTGGATCGGCGGCGTTTGCGAATCCCACGGCGGGCGCGTCGTCAAATCGTTAGGCGATGGCGTCTTCGCGACATTTCAGAGCGGGCCGGCTGCCACTGCAGCCGTGCTGGAGATGCAGCGCAATCACCAGAAGCGGCTGTCTGTC
This sequence comes from Variovorax sp. RTB1, assembly GCF_035018765.1. Lineage (NCBI taxonomy): Bacteria > Pseudomonadati > Pseudomonadota > Betaproteobacteria > Burkholderiales > Comamonadaceae > Variovorax > Variovorax sp. RTB1. The sequence goes on along the minus strand of NZ_JASJXG010000023.1, from coordinate 38,705 downwards.
TGGCCGGCGCCGTTGCGCATGGACCTGCAGATCGGCGTGGCGAGCGGAGAAATCGTCGAGGTCGACGGTGATTGCTACGGCGATGCCGTCAACCTGGCTTCGCGCCTGAGCGACCTGGCCGGCCCGGGTCAGATTTGGGCGACCGATTCGGTGATCGAGCAGCTGCACGACGGCAGCGTTCGGCATCGCAATCTGGGCCCGATCAACATTCGCGGCCGCAACGAGATGGCGATCGTCCATCGCGTCGACTGGCAGGAAGAGGTTTCGGAGTTCCTGACGATGCCGGCATCGCTGGCGCCGCAAAAGGCGCCCGACTCGACCTTCGGCCAGATCGAGCTGGCCTGGCTCGATGTGCGCTCGATGTTCCGTGCAGCGGAGTTGCCGATTCATTTGGGACGTGTCGACGATGCGCAGTTCGTCGTCAACGACCCGCGCGTGTCGCGGCTGCACGCGCGCATCGAGGCGCGGCAAGGCAGTTGCGTGCTGGTCGATGTCAGCACCTACGGCACCTGGGTGCGTTTTCACGGTACCGCCGGTGCCAGCGGCGAGATCGCATTGCGCCGGCAGGAGTGCGTGCTGCACGGCAGCGGCGAGATCGGCTTGGGCGCGCCCTTGAGCGACTTCAGCGCACCGACGATTTCGTTCAACACGACCGGCGGCAACGTGCTGCTGGCGCGACGCGACGCGCGCTAATTGCGTTGCGTCGACCATCGGTCGACGTTCGGGTAACACCCGCCCCGCTTCGCCCGATGCTGCGCTGCAGCTAAGGGCAAATCAGCATACGCACCTGCCATACAACGGCAGAAACTCGCGCTCAGTCAGGATGCTTACCGTCCGGTAACCTCGTATCTTCGAGGGCGCCTCGGGTTGGTCGACCGCATCCATGGCTTCAGATAGACGAGGAGTCGCATGGGTACTGAGCTCGGGGATTCGCCTTGGCGGACCGACCGTGAAAGGCAGCAGCCACGCAGCGCCAAGCGCGACGCCGTGCTCACCGCGGCAGCACGCCTGTTCACGCACCGCGGCTTTCAGGGAACCTCGCTCGACGACATCGCGCAAAGCCTCGGTGTCACCAAGCCGACCCTCTATCACTACGTCGCGAACAAGGAAGAGATCCTCTTCGAGTGCGTGCGCCGTGGTCTGGGTGCGCTGCGGGCCTGCATCGACGAAGCGACCGAGCGCGGCCTCGCGGGTCGCGAGCGGCTCCGCGCCGCGATGGAAAACTACGCCGGCATCGTGACCAGCGACTTCGGCCTTTGTGTGATCCGCATCGGCGAAGACCCGCTGTCGGAGCCGCGCCGGCGCGAGCTGCGTGCGCTCAAGGGCGAGATCGATGTCGAGTTCCGCACTCTGATCGAGGCCGGCATGGCCGAAGGCTGGATCGCCGCCGGCGATGCGGCTATGGCGGCCTACACGGTGGTTGGCGCATTGAGCGGCGTGGGCCGTTGGTACCGGCCAGAGAACCGCGCTGCCCACAACCTCGAAGACGCGGTGCGCCATTGCATCGAAATGCTCATGCGGGGCGTGCTGAGCGCGCCGTCGCAACACAGTGCCGCGGTGCCGCTTCGTGCACGCCCCGGCCCTTGGGGAGAAACCATGTCGGAGATGCGTCGCGAAGTTCATTTTGGGGACCGCGTGGTGCGCTGCTTTACGCCGCGACGCGTGCATGTGGCGCAGTTGCTGGCCGACGTGCTCGCGGCACGCCCGGATGCCGAGGCCTTGGTCATCGGGCCGTTACGACTCACCTGGCGCGGCTTGCACCATGCCGTGTGCAAGTGCGCAGCCGGCTTGAAGCAGCGCGGCACTGGTCCTGGCGATCGGGTCGCACTGTTCATGGACAACAGCGCCGAGTTCGTGATCGCCATCTATGCCTGCGCGTGGCTTGGCGCGGTCGCCGTGCCGATCAGCTCGCGAGCCCGTGCGGCGGAGATTGCGTATTCGCTCAACGATGCGGAGGCGCTCGCACTGGTGTGCAGCCGCGAGCTCGCCGAGTTCGTTCCTGCGTCGACGTCGGTGCCATCGTTGCGGCATCGCCTGGTGGTCGGCGGAGCGAAACAAGGCTTCGAGCCTTTCAGCGACCTCATGCAGGCGCAGCCGCTCACGCAACCGCACGACAGCGCCGAAGAAGACCTCGCCGTGCTGCTCTACACCTCGGGCACGACCGGCAAGCCGAAGGGCGCGATGCTGAGTCACCTCAACATCGTGCATTCGGTGATGCACTTCGTGCAGGCCATGGGCCTCGGCCCGGACGATCGCAGCGTGGTGGCAGTGCCGCTCAGCCATGTCACCGGGCTCGTGGCCGAGCTCTACACGATGCTGCATGCTCAAGGCTGCGTCGTGCTGATGCCGCCCTTCAAGGCTGGCGAATTCGTGCGGCTCGCGGCTGAAGAGCGCATGACCCACACGATCATGGTGCCCGCCATGTACAACCTGTGCCTTTTGCTGCCAAACCTGCAGGAGCACGACCTGCATCACTGGCGCATCGGCGCCTTCGGCGGCGCGCCGATGCCTTCCGCCAGCATCGAAGCGATGGCCGAGCGCCTGCCCAACCTCACGCTGATGAACGCCTACGGGTCGACCGAGACCTGTTCACCGGCGACCATCATGCCGCCCGGCCAGACACCGCAGCATCGAGACAGTGTCGGCCTGGCTGTGTCGTGTGGCGAGATCAGCATCGTCGACGACGACGGCAATGAAGTGCCACGCGGCGAGGCCGGCGAGATATGGATCGCCGGGCCGATGGTGTCGCAGGGCTACTGGCGCAACGAGGCCGCCACCGCCACCGAATTCAAGGGCGGCTACTGGCGTTCCGGCGACATCGGCAGCATGGATGCCGATGGCTATGTGCGCATCCTCGACCGCAAGAAAGACGTCATCAATCGCGGCGGCTACAAGATCTTTTGCGCCGCGGCAGAGAGCACGATCACCGAGCACCCGGAGGTGATCGAGGTCGCTCTGGTCGGCGTGCCGTGCGCCGTGCTCGGCGAGCGCGTGCATGCCTTCGTTTGCGTGCGGCAACTGGATGCGTCGACACAGGCCGCGGCACTGCAGGCTTTCAGCAGCGAGCGCCTTTCCGACTACGCCGTGCCGGAGACCTGGACCATCGGCACCGAGCCGCTGCCGCGCAACCTGAACGGCAAGGTCATGAAGCGTGCGCTGCGCGATTCGTTGCATGTCGCCATGACCTGAGCCGGAATTCGTCACAAAGCCATCGATGAAAAAAATCCACATCTCGCAGCAGAGCATCGTCTTCGTACTGTTCGTGCTGATGTTCCTCGGCTTCGCGCTCCTGTTGCCCGGCTTCGCGCAGGTCGACAACCTGCTCACGCTGCTGCAGAACGTCGCCATCCTCGGCATCCTCGGGCTCGGCATGTCGGTGGTCGTCATCGGACGTGGCATCGACATCTCGATGATCGCGGCGCTCGCGGTGCCGTCCGGGCTGCTGCTGCAGCTGATGCAAAACGGCATGAGCTTGCCTGCCGCCTGCGCACTGGCTGTCGGGTTGTCGCTGGCGTTCGGGTTGGTCAACGGCTGGCTCATCGCGTATGCCGAAGTGCCGTCGCTCTTCACCACGCTGGCTTCGGGTTTGTTTCTCGCGGGGTTGGGCCAGGCGTTCTTCTTTCAACTCGAAGTGGTGCAATGGCCGAGCAATATGGACTCGATCGCCTGGATGGGGCGTGGCACGTTCGCCGGCCTGCCGATGCCGGTTGTCATGTTCGGAATCGCTGCGGCGGGGCTCGCACTGTTTTTGAAACGGCTGCGCGCCGGCGCCTTCATCTACGCCATCGGCGACAACCCTTTCGGCGCGCGCGCCACGGGCTTGCCGACCCGGCCGATCGTCGTGCTGCAGTACGTCATGGCCGCGTTGATCGGCGTCTTCGCCGGCATCGTGATGGCGGCTTCGGTCAACAGCATGCCGACGCGCATCTTCAACTCCACCATGATCTACGACGTGGTGCTGGTGGTGGTGCTGGGCGGCATCGGACTTTCCGGCGGCCGCGGTGGTGTGCTCAACGTGATCATCGGCACGCTGCTCATCGGAACCATGCTGAACGGCATGACGATCCTCGACATCTCCTATTCGGTACAGAACATCGTCAAGGGCGTGGTACTGCTGGTCGCCATCCTGGTCGACTCGGCCTTCAATCCGCGCAACGAGGAGACCGCCCAGCAGGGCGACATCTGACCTCGACCAATTGCTTTTCTCAAGTTCCGTTAGTGCCCCGCGCCAGGCATCCATTGGCGCTGTTCTTAAATACAAATGAAGGAGACACAGCATGCATCTCGGACAAAAAATCGCGACTGTCGCTTGCCTGACCCTCGGCCTCGCCGCCGCGCAAACCGCGCTGGCGCAGGGCAAGGGGCTGGACGAGCCGTTCCGTGACGGCTACAAGAAATCACTGGATGGCAAGACCGTCGGCTTCATCCCGGTGGCGATGGGCTTCGACCTGGCGCAGGGCTGGTACAACGGACTGAAGAAGGAGCTCGAGCCTTCGGGCATGAAGGTCGTCGCGCGCGACCCCAACTGGAACACCAACTCCGGCGCGCAGGCTTTCACCGCGCTCATCGCCGAGAAGCCGGCTGTCATCGTCATCCATAACCCCGACGTCGCGACCTACGCCAAACTGATCGCCAAGGCCGAGAGCGAAGGCATTTATGTGGTGCAGATCAACATGCGATCGGTACAGCCGTCGACTGTGTTCGTCGGCGCCGATTGGGTCGATGTCGGCGAGCGCAATGCCGAGTCCGTCGTGGCGGCTTGCAAGGGCAAGTCGAACAAGATCGCCATCGTGCAGGGCGCGCCGACGGCAGCGACCAGCGCCTACACGTTGAAGGGCGTGGAGAACGTGCTTGCCAAAAATCCGCAGATCAAGGTCGTCTCGAACCAGGCGGCCGACTGGGACGCCGCCAAGGCCAAGGCGCTCACGCAGACCGTGCTGAAGCAAAACCCCGACCTGTGCGGCATCATCGGATTTTGGGACGGCATGGACATCGGCACTGCTGCCGCGGTCAAGGAAGCGGGTCTCACCGGCAAGGTGTTCCTCGCGACGTCGGGCGGTGGCGAGCAGAAGGGCGCCTGCGACCAAGTGAAGTCGGGCGCTTTCGATTCCGACATCAGCTACGACGTGCCGACCCAGGCCAGCAACATGGCCGCGATGATCAAGTGGCTGGTGCAGAACGGCATCAAGCCCGGCTCCGCCAAACAGAACATCTACACCACGCTGGTGCCCATCACCAAGGAGAACGCGAGTGCCGACGGCACCTGCTGGAAACTGACCGCCAGCAAGTAACGCGACCGGCTGCGTTCTTGCCATGAATGAAACACTGACGCGGCTGCGTTACCGCTACTGGCCCGACCACTGGGTCGGCGAGATCCTGTCCAAGCGATGGACCGAGACCGCCATCCCGGTGCTGCTGCTCATCGTCGTCGTCATCGCCTCCGGGCGATTGATCGGCAATTTCTACACGCCGGGCGTGCTGGCCGACACGCTCCGGCAGGCCGGCGAGATCGGCCTCATCGTGCTCGGCATGGCGCTGGTGATGATCGTCGGCGGCATCGATCTGTCGGTCGGGTCGATGTTCGCGCTGACCAATTTCTGCGCGCTCATGCTGATGCACGTGCTCAAGTGGCCGGTGGCTTTCGCGGTCCTCGGTACGCTGGTGTGCGGCGCCTGTCTGGGCGCCATCAACGGCTTGCTGATCGGCTACCTGCGGCTGCGCGCGTTTCTCACTACGCTCATCACGCTGATCATCTTCAGGTCGGTGTATGAGATTCTGAGCATGCAGTATTCGACCGAAATCGCCGGCAATCTGCCCGATTCGGAAGTCTGGAATTTTCTGGGCGACGGCACTTTTCTCGGGCTGCCGACGGTGGCTTGGGTCTATGCCGTCGCGGCCATCGGCGGGCACTTGCTGCTGACCCGGCTGCGCCTCGGATGGCACATCATGGCCATCGGTGGCTCACGCCGGTCGGCCTACAACGGTGGCATCGCGGTGCGGCGCACGGTGGCGCTGTGCTATGTGGGCTGCGGCATTCTTACCGGCGCGGGCGGCTGCTTTTTCGCATCGAGACTCGCCACGGCGGGCGCCGACATCGGCGTCGGCATGGAAGTTCTGGTGCTGACGGCGGCGGTGCTCGGCGGCATCAGCCTGGGCGGCGGTCGCGGCTCGGTCACCAAGGCGATGGTCGGCACGCTACTGGTGCTGTTGATTACCAACGGGCTGACCTCGATGTCGGCGCCTGGCGGCGTCATCCGCATGGTGCTGGCGGCCATCCTGGTGCTGGCCGCGGTGATCGATGTGCGCTGGCTGAAGAACCGACAGCGCATCATCAGCAAGGTCTACATCAGCCCGACTTATCACAAGCTCGGCGACGCGCCGGACTGTAGCGAGGAGGCCGCAGGCCGCTATGCGCTGAACAACAAGCTGCGTGACGTGACGCTGATTGGACTCGGACGAATCGAGGCGCCCGAAGACGTCATCCTCGACCGCGAAGACAACCTCTACGCGGGCTCCCGGCACGGCGACATCATCCGTTTCTTTGCGCCTGACTACGAGCGCATGGAAATCTTCGCGCACATCGGCGGCCAACCGCTCGGCATGGCCTTCGACCGCGAGGACAACCTCTATGTGTGCGTCGGCGGCATGGGCCTGTATCGCGTCACGCCACAGCAAAAGGTCGAGCGCGTCACCGATGAAACGAACCGCAGTTGGAGCTCGATCAACGACGACAGCCGGTTGCGGCTGGCCGACGATCTCGACATCGCCGATGATGGCCGCGTGTTCTTCAGCGAAGCCACGGTGCGCTACGAAATGGACGAGTGGCCGGTCGATGGGCTGGAGGCGCGTGGCAACGGTCGCATCGTGTGCTACGACCCACGCGACAACTCGACTCGCACGGTGTTGCGCGACCTCAAGTTCCCCAACGGCATCGCCATCGCGAGCGACGGGCAATCGATCCTGTTCGCAGAAACCTGGGGCTGCTGCGTCAAGCGCTACTGGTTCGACGGACCGAAGAGCGGGCAAGTCGAGATGGTCATTGCCGACCTGCCAGGCTACCCCGACAACATCAACCTGGCATCCGACGGAAACTACTGGCTGGCGCTGGTCGGCATGCGTTCGCCGGCGTACGACCTGGCCATGCGCATGCCGGGCTTTCGCAAGCGCATGGCGTCGCGGTTGCCGGTCGACGAATGGCTTTTTCCCAACATCAACACCGGCTGCGTGCTGAAGTTCAGCGAGGCCGGCGAGGTGCTCGAAACGCTGTGGGATCTCGGCGGCGAGAACCATCCCATGATCACTTCGATGCGCGAGCACAAGGGCCACCTGTACCTCGGCGGCATTTCCAACAATCGCATCGGCCGCTACACGCTGCCCGGAGCCGACCCCGGCTTCAACCAGTACGAGCGCCGCTGGAGGGCTGCCTGATGTTCGACACCATCCGTCAATTCAGCGATCGCGTGCTGGGCCGCGGCGACGCTGCCATCACCGTGCCGGTCATGGACGGCGCGCTTAAGCCCAATCGGGCGCTCGACGATGCCGAGGTGGTCGCGACGCTGCCCGACATCGATGACCTGGCGACCGACGGCCATGCGCTTTTTGCGAGTGCCGGCCCAGTGCTTTACCGACTCGAAGACAAGGGGCTGGTCGAGGTTCATCGATTCGATGCGGTCATTACAGCGCTGGCCGTGCAGTCGACGAATCTTCTGGCTCTGGCGCTGGAGGGCAAGCGGGTCGTTCTGCTCTCGCACGGAGTGAACGGCATGACCGGCCTCGCCACGCTCGAACAGGTCGCCGGCGCGCCGCTCAGCAGCGTGAATGCACTTTCCTTCGACGCCGATGGCGGCTTGTTGTTCAGCGACGGATCAGCTCGGCACGGCCCCGACCAATGGTGCCGCGACCTGATGGAAAAAGGCCAGACCGGCCGCGTCGGCCGCTGGCATGCGGGCGCGAATGGCGGATCAGGCGATGCCGAACTCCTGGCAAGCCGGCTGCAGTATGCGTACGGCGTATTGCCGAAAAGCGGCGAAGCGTCGCAAGGTCGGCAGGGAGACGCGGCGGGGGTGCTCTATAGCGAGAGCTGGCGCCATCGGGTCGTCCAGGGCGCCCCGGATTCGGCCAGCGCATCGTCGGCCGTTAGGCGACCAATGCTCGCCGATCTGCCGGGCTATCCGTCGCGCATGGCGCCTGCTGCACGCGGCGGCTTCTGGCTGACCTGCTTCGTCTGCCGCACGCAGCTCGTGGAGTTCGTGCTGCGCGAAGATGCCTACCGCACGCGCATGCTCGAAAGCGTCGACCCGCGCTACTGGGTCGCGCCGTCGCTGCGATCCGGCACCAGTTACCTGGAGCCGTTGCAGGGCGCCGGCGTCAAGCAGATGGGTGTGCTCAAGCCGTGGGCACCACCTCGCTCTTACGGGCTGGTGCTGCACGTCGATGCGCAAGGGCACACGACAGAGTCGCTGCACAGCCAGGTCGACGGCCAGCACCACGGCATCACCGCAGTCGTCGAGTTCGGCGGTGCGCTGTACGCTGCATCGAGAGGCAGCGGGCGATTGCTGCGCGTGCCGTTGACCGGCCCAGGAGCCATGCAATGACCGACTTGATCAACGCTGCAGAGGCTGCCGCTGTGGCCGCCGCATCCGCACCTTCCGCCGCCGAAGACATCGTTCTCGAACTGCGCGCCGCTACCAAGAAATATGCCGGTGTGCCGGCCATCGAAGACGTGTCGTTCACGCTGCGGCGGGGCGAGATCCATGCGCTGCTCGGCGAGAACGGCGCCGGCAAGTCGACGCTGACCAAGGTGATGGCCGGCGTGGTGCCGCTGTCGGGCGGGCAGATGCTGGTGGAGGGGCAGCCGGTCGAGCTGCGTACGCCGCTCGAGGCGCGGCACCGCGGCATCGCGATGGTGTTCCAGGAGACGAGCCTGGTGCCGACGATGACGGTGGCACAGAACCTCTATCTGGGGCAAGAGGCTTTCTACAACCGCCTGCGCGGCGTCTACATCTCGGCGCAGCAGTTCCTGCAGTCGCTGAACTTCGACGTCGATCCGACCGCGACCGTTGGCATGCTCGGCGCGGCCAAGAAGCAGATGGTGGAGATCGCCCGCGCGGTGCTGCACCAGGCCCGCATCATCATCTTCGACGAGCCGACCGCCAGCCTGACGCCGGAAGAAAAGAAGTACTTCTTCGACCTGATCTTCAACTTGAAAGCGCGCGGCGTTTCGATCATCTTCATTTCGCACGCACTCGAGGAGGCGCTGCTGTTGGCCGACCGCATCACCGTGTTGCGCGACGGCCATCACGTGGTCACCGACGACAAAAAGAATTTCGACCGCACGCGCATCGTGCAGGCGATGGTCGGGCGCGACCTCTCGCAAACGCTCTACGGCCAGAAGAAGACGACGGTGCGGCCGCGTGGCGAATGCCTGCTGTCGGTGCGCAATCTGCGCATGGCGTCGATGGTCAAGAACAACTCGCTATCGGTCTTCGCGGGCCAGATTACCGGCGTGTTCGGGCTCGTCGGTGCCGGCCGTACCGAAACCTTCAAAGTGGTGGCCGGGCTTATCAAGCGCGATTTCTTCCACGGCGGCGAGGTGCTGCTGCGCGGTAAGCCGGTGCGTTACAAGGTCGCGCGATCCGCGGTACGCGACGGCATTGCCTACATCACCGAAGACCGAAAGATCGAAGGCTTCTTCGAGACCATGTCGATCTCGCAGAACATCTACATGGGCTGGCTGGGAAAGCTCGGCAGCGCTTTCGGCGTGGTGTCGGGTGCCAAGGCCAAGGCGGTGGGGGAGCACTGGATCAAGCTGTTGAACGTGCGCGCCATCAGCAAGGACGTAAAGGTGATCGAGCTGTCGGGCGGCAACCAGCAGAAGGTGGTGATCGCCAAGTCGCTGGTGCAGGACCCCGACATCATCATCTTCGACGAGCCGACCCGCGGCGTCGACGTGGGCGCCATCGCCGAGATCCATGCGGAGATCAATCGGCTGGCCGACGCCGGCAAGGCTGTGGTGGTGATCTCGTCCTACTTGCCCGAGGTGCTGGCGTTGTCGGACCGCGTCCTGGTCGCCAAGCAGGGCAAGGTGGTGACGGAGTTTTCGGCGACCGAGGCGACGCAGGAAAAGATCATGTACGCGGCGATCCACTGACGCCGACCCACCGACGCCGACCCACTGACGCCGACCCACTGACGCCGTTAGGCGCCAGTGCTCACCAGGTCAGACCGGCCCGAGCAGCGTGCCGCGGCACCCCGCCGATTTGCAGTAGCACGGGTAGCCCGTGCGGGGCTCCGACTCATCGACGGTGAGCGCGTAGTCGATGAAGAGTTCGTCGCCCGCGCGCACCGGCTTGATGGTGCGCACTTCGAGCACGATACGGCGCCCCTTTCGCTGGACCTCGACCGCCTCGCAGTTGGGCTCGCATGCATGGTTGAGGTGCCGCGTCGCGTTGCCGCCGTCGGCGCCGTCGATCAGCGTGCCGTCCGAGAGGCCGAAGAGATAGGTGAGGCTGGAGTCCCAGTCCACCGCCTCGGCCTGTTCGGCGCTGTAGCGGCGACCCGCGTACTGGCCCAGCTTGGTGCCGACTGGCAAGTCTTGCGACGCGAAGGCGCCGAGTCCGTGAACGCCGCTGTCATGGACTTCCACGCCGGGAAGTGAAAGGGCGGTGAGATCGATCTGAATCATGAAGATGAGTAAAGCAAAAAACGGCCCATTCCGACAAGCGGTCGGCGGGCAAAGAAGTGGAGGACGAGAGGCAAAGGCAAAGGCAAGAGCCAAGGTGGGGGGCAGAAAGCAGAAGTTGTTCGTTGTGCCGGACTGCGCCTCAGCTCCGATCCAGCACCAGCCCGGCGCATAACGCCACGCCGACCACGTAGAGCATCCAGGTGCGCGATATCGCATATGGATAGAGCATCAGCGCGACGCCGAGCCACAAGGTACGCGGCTTCTTCTGCTTGCGCCCGTAGCGGAATGCGACCCACCCGACCAGCCCGAAAATGATGGCACCCACGATGTACGCCGGGCTCGGCAACTCGAGTCCGAGCGATTGAAGTGCAGCCAGGTCATCCATCGCGCCGATCGTAATCGGCAAACCGGGGCGTTCCCGCGCTTCACAAAATCTCACCGATACTCGCGCCCGGAGGTAGAGGATGAACGTACTGATGGTCGACGACCACATGATGTTTTTGCAGGGCATGAAGAACCTGCTGAATGTGCTGGTGCCCGAACTGCGCGTCGAGACCACCGGCGACATGATGCAGGCCACTGCGCTGGTGCAGCGCACGCCTTTCGATCTGGTGCTGCTCGACTGGCATTTAAACGATGGCGACGGCACCCAATCGATTCGCCGTCTCCGCGACGCTGGCTGCATGGCGCGCGTCGTGGTTTTGTCGGGCGAAACCAATGCGGCACTGATCCGCCAGTCCGTCGAACTCGGCGCGGCTGGCTTTATTCCCAAGAAGTACAGCTCCGAGATGATGGTTGCAGCGCTGCGCAACGTGCTGGCGGGCCGGATCTTCTTGCCGTCCGAAGCGCTCGACGGCAGCGCAGACCGTGGCGACCAGCCTGCCACTGTCACTGCTACCGTCGCCGACCCGCGTCTCTCGAACCTCACCGTGCGGCAGATGGACGTTTACCGCGCAGCGACCCGTGGTTTGCCCAACAAGCTGATCGCGCGCCAGCTCGACATCGCCGAATCGACCGTCAAGGCGCACCTCACGGCTGTGTTCAGCGCGCTGGGCGTTCGCAACCGCACCGAAGCCGCCTACCAGGCGTCGCGCGAGGGCGTGCGGGTTGACTGAGGCATCGCGCGAGGCGAGCGTCGAGCGTCGCATCGCCGAGCGGCGCGTGGCGTTGATGACCCAGTATTCGCGCCGTCTGCCGGCGGTCTACATCGGCTACATCGTTATCGCCGTGGTCGCGGTTCGGCAAGGCCTGCACCTCTGGCCCTGGGTCTGGCTCGCCTGCACAGGCGCGGTGATGGTCTACCGCTTCAGCCTCGGTCGCACCGTCGAGAGAATGAAGTCGGTCGAAGAGCGTATCGCCGCACTCCCGAAACTGGTGCGCGGCTTCACGATGAACGGGCTGGCGACCGCGCCCATCGTGCCGCTGGCCTTCACCGCGCCCGACAACGTCGCGCCGCTGCTGGTCGGCATCATGCTGGTGGCGGGTTGCGCGGTGGGTGCGGCGTCGGTCGCCGGTTCGCAGCGCGCCTTCATCGGGTTTTGCAGCCTGACCTTCTTGCTGATGGCCGTCGGCTGGGCCTGGCGCGGCGAGACGCTGGGCATTGCGCTGTGTATCGGCATCGTCACCATGTACCTCGTCTTGCTTGCCAGCGTGCGCGACCATGGGCGCAATCTGAAGGAGCTGATGGGGCTGGTCGAAGACAACGCCCGGCTTTCTGACGCGGTCGAGGCGGAGCGCGACCGTGCCGAGGCGGCGAGCGAAGGCAAAACGCGTTTTTTTGCCGCGGCCAGCCACGACCTGCGACAGCCGCTGCATGCGCTGTCGATCAACGCGACCACGCTCGACATCCTGGCCGAGCGCGGCACCGACACCTTGCTGAAAGAGGTGAGTCGCGGCATCGGCAGTGCACTGCGCCAGAGCAGCGGGCTGCTCGACGGCCTGCTCGATATTTCTCGCCTCGACGCGCACTCGATTCACGCCGATCTCGCGGCACACGACATCGGCGCACTGCTGCGGGCGGTGCGCGACGAGTATCTGGCGCTGGCCACCCAGCAGGGCCTCGGGCTCGAGCTCCGATTGCCGGACGAGCCGTTGTGGGGCCGCACCGACGGCGACCAGCTGATGCGCATTCTCGGCAACCTGATGAGCAACGCGATCAAGTTCACCCGGCGCGGCGGCATCACGCTGTCGGCGCAGCGCGAGCCCGATGGCCGCTTGCAGATCGAGGTGGCGGACACCGGCACCGGCATCCCGGCGGATCAGCGCGAGCGCGTGTTCGAGGAGTTCTATCAGCTCGGCAATCGGTCTCGCGACCGCTCGCAGGGTTTGGGTTTGGGGCTGGCGATCGTGCGACGCACGGCGGCCCTGCTGAAGCTGGATGTGGCGCTCGACAGCGAGCCGGGCCGCGGCACCACCTTCACGCTGCGCATGGATGCCGCCGAGCCGGAGCAGCACGACATGGCGCACGATGCCGGCACTACGCCGCGTGCGTCCGACGGCCGAAAGCTGGTCGTGCTGCTGGTCGACGACGAAGCCGAAGTGCGCTCCGCGCTGTGCACCTACCTGGCGCAGATCGGCTGGTCGGTCGAGGGCGTCGAAAGCGGTGCTGCGGCGGAGCAGGTGCTGCGAAGCGGCTTCATGCCCGATGTGCTGGTGGTCGACTTTCGCCTGTTGAAGGAAACGGCTCTCGACGTGATCGATCGACTGCGCCGGCTGCTCCCCGCATTGCCGGCCGTGATCGTGACCGGGGAAACGGCGCCCGCGCGCTTCATCGAGCTGTCGGCGGCTGCGACCCGTGTGTTGCACAAGCCACTTGCCGGCGAGCTGCTCGCGCGCACTTTGCAGGACGTGGTGGCGGCCGCGCCGTGCCCCACCCCGGCCTGACCTGCCGATCTGCCTGTGCTGTCAGCAGCGCGCGGCGGCCGTGGCGCCGGCCGCCAGCTCGATGATTTCGGCGGTGATCTCGTCCTGACGCACACGCCGCTGCGTCGCTTGCAACGCCGCCAGTCGTTGGTCGACCTGGTGGCGTGCGGCTGCCATCGCTTCCATGCGCGCTTCGTTTTCGGCGGCGAACGCATGGAGCGCGGCCCGACAGATTTCGGCGTAGAGGTAGTCCTCTGCGAGCGCCACGACCAGGCCGGATGGCGCGAGGTTGAGCAATGGCCGCTCGGCATTTTCGGGGCGCGGAAATAGGCTGAAATCGACAGGGAACAGGCGCTGGCGTCTCACATGCACGCCGTGGCCGGGCTGCCATTGGCTGGAGATCACATCGAGCGTGTCGATGGCGCCGATCGCTATGCGCGCATACAGCGCCTGGACAACGCGCTCGGCCAGCTTGGGGATGGCAGAAGAATGCGAGGGCATCGCCGCTTGCCAGGCCACCGAGACGCCACGTGACGCAGCGACTGCGCTTCCACGCGTGCCGATCAAGAAGACTTCTGGCTGTGCTGCGTCGGCGCCTTCTGCAGGGCCCGAGTAAGAGCCAGAGCGTGTATTCAGGGTGTCGAACACACGCTCGCTGAACGCACCGGCAAAGCCTTGTTCCGCCGTGAAGACCAGCAAGGCAGGCCGCGTAGGGCGCGGCGCAACGGATGACGGGTCGGCTGCTTCGAAATCGAGCGCGCGGCCCATCGCTGCAGCAATCGTTTGTGCATACGCATCGACCGCCGCCAGCTGGTTGCGCGCCTGCTGCGCACGTGCCGCAGCGACGCCGCGCATCGCGTTGACCACGGCGCCGAGTTGCCGCACGCCGTCGATGCGCGCATCGATGTCGGCGAGGCGTTCGGTCATGGCAGGACAGCGGTGACGTAGTGCTTGAGCGCATCGAGCAGCGACTCGCGCTGTGCGTCGTCCAGCTTGCCGTTGTCTTGCACCGCTTGCACAGCGTTGGGCGCGTCGCGGTCCATCGCGTCGGCGAGGCCCGCCCTGAACTCCGCGATGGTCGCCAGCGGCACCGCATCGAGCAGCCCTGCCTGCACCGCCAGCACCAGCGCGACTTGGTCGGCGAGCCGCAGTGGTGCATGCTGCGGCTGGTTCAGGATGGCGCGAATGCGGGTACCGCGCGCCAGCTGGTTGCGCACGCGGGTCTCCACCATAGCGCCGAAGCGGGTGAACATTTCGAGCTCCAGGAACTGCGAGTAGTCGAGCCGCAGCGTGTCGGCTGCCTTGCGCAGCGCCGGCGCCTGCGTCTTGCCTCCGACCCGGCTCACGCTGGTGCCGACGTCGACCGCGGGCTTGTGCCCTTCATGGAACAGGTTGGCGTCGAGGACGACCTGGCCATCGGTGATCGAGATCAGGTTGGTCGGAATGAAGGCGCTCAAATTGCCGGCATCGGTCTCGGCGATCGGCAGCGCAGTGAGCGAGCCGCCGCCTTTTTCCGGAGACAGCTTGGCGGCGCGCTCGAGCAGCCGCGCATGCACGTAGAACACGTCGCCCGGGTACGCTTCACGGCCCGGCGACTGGCGCGTGAGCAGGGCGATCTCGCGGTGGCTCGCAGCGTGCTTGCTGAGGTCGTCGATGACGATGAGCGCATGCTGGCCGCGGTCCCGAAAGTACTCCGCCATCGTGAAGCCGGCGAAGGGCGCGATCCACTGCAACCCGGCCGAGCTGGACGCACCCGCCACCACCACGATGCAGCGCTCCGGTGCACCCAGCGTCTGGATCGCCTCGATCGCGCGCCGCACCGCCGAACTCTTCTGCCCGACCGCGACGTACACGCAAACGATGTCGCTGTTCTTCTGGTTGATGATGGTGTCGATGGCGATGGTGGTCTTGCCGCTGGCCCGATCGCCGACGATCAGTTCCCGCTGGCCACGCCCGAGCGCGAACAAGGCATCGATCACCAGCAGGCCGGTCTGCACCGGCTGCGTCACCAGGTCGCGGTCGATGATGTCGGGCGCCGGCCGCTCGATCGGCTCCCTCGTGTGGCGGGCAAGCGGTCCCTTGCCGTCGAGCGGCCGGCCGAGCGAATCGACCACGCGGCCGAGTAGCGCCGGACCGACCGGCACGCGCACCACGTCGCCGCTGCCACGCACCGCATCGCCGGCCTCGATGGCATCGACGGCGTCGAGCAGAACGCAGCCGATGCGGTCGCGCTCGAGCACCTGCGCGAAGCCGAACTGGCCCTTGTCGAAGCGCAGCAATTCGTCGAGCCGGATGTCGGGCAGACCCGAGACGAACGCGATGCCGTCGGCCACTTCTTCGACACGGCCGATCTGCTCGGCGCGCGGCGCGAGCACCGTGGCGGCGAGTTTGCCGCGCGACTGTTCTAGCCACGCGTCAGCGCGGACATCGTCCTTCAGGTCAGGCGACGATGTCATGGGCCAGCTCCGAGCGGATGTGTTGCAGGTCGGCGCGCCAGCTGTTGCTGACGAGCAGACGCGGGCCACGCAGTTCGAGCCCCGCGACCAGCGCCGGCTCGACGGCGAAGACGAACTGCGGCGCGGCGCCGAGTGCTTCGGCGATCTGCTGGCGCGCACGGTCTGCATCTTCGGCCGCGAGCGGTGCGGCACTCACGACGTCGAGCGCTACGCCTGCAGCCGCGATGCCGTGGCGCTCCGCCTCGGACAGTGCGCGAAGCTTGTCGAGCAAGCGAACCAGAAACGCGGCTTGCAGAGCAGGACCGGCCAGCGGCGCACAAAGGCGCGAGGCGATGTCGATAGCCAATGCGCTGGCACTGCCGCGCCACGCGCTTTCGGCGGCGGCCTTCTCCTTCGCAGCGGCTTCGTGTGCTCTGGCTTCGAAGTCCGTGGCTTGCTGCATCGCTGCTTCGATGCGCGCGGTGTGCGCCAGCTCGGCAGCGGCGTGGGCGTCGGCCAGGAGGGTGTTGCGCTCCTCGACAAATCCGGCGCGTGTGCGGGCGATGTCGGCGAGTGCCGCAGCCGCCAAGGCGCGTTGTGCCTCCGCATCGGCCAGCGTCTGGCCCGCTGCGACTCGACGCTGTTCGATCATGGCCGACACCGGCTTCCAGAAGAAGTGCCCGAGCAGCCAGACCAGCACCAGAACGTTGACGGCCTGAAAGCCGAGCGTCCACCAATCGACGGTCATCGCGTCACTTTCGCGTCACTTCAAGAGCGGGTTGGCGAAGAGCAGCAGCAGGGCGATTACCAGGCAGTAGATCGCCATGGTCTCGATCATTGCCAGCCCGACGAAGAGCGTGCGCGAGATCGTGTTGGCCGCCTCGGGTTGCCGCGCGATGGCGTCCATGGCGGCGGCGACTGCGCGACCCTCCGCGAGCGCCGGGCCGATGGCCCCGAAAGAGACCGCGAGCGCAGCCGAGACGATGCTGATGAAAGCCAGCCAGTTCATGGTGAAGTCCTTGGGTCTGAAATTGATGGGGATGGGGTGTTGGCTTCTTCGACCGCGCTGGCGATGAACACCATCGCCAGCACCGCGAAGATGTACGCCTGCACGGCGCCGGTGAGCAGGTCGAGCGCCATCAACGGAATCGGCACCAGCAAGCCGGCCAGCGACGCGACGATGCCCACGACGAACACGCCGCTCATCACGTTGCCGAAGAGGCGCACCAGCAACGAGAAGGCCCGAGTGATGCTCTCGATGAAGTTGAGCGGAATCATGATCGGATTGGGCGCCGCGAAGGTCGCCAGGTAACCGCGAACGCCGACGGTGCGGACGCCGTACCAGATGACCGAAAGAAAGACGAGGAGGGCGAGCGCGGCATCGGTCTCGAGCCGCGCGGTCGGTGGTTCGATCCCCGGCACCAGCGACGACCAGTTCGAGACGAAGATGAAGATGAACAGCGTGCCGATGAAGGCGCGGTACGGCGCCGGCGCGACGCGCATGGTGTCGCGGATCTGGCTGTCGACGACTTCCACGATCATCTCGAAGGTGGCTTGCGTGGCCGACGGCACCAGCTTCAGTCGACGGCGAATCGCGATGGCGCCGAGCACCAGCACGGCCATGATCGCCCAAGTGATGAGCACGGCGGCGGCGATCGGCACCGACCCGACGCGGAACAGCGGCGCGCTGGTGAGCGGCGAAATCAAGCGGCTTTCTCCTTCCGCGGCGATACGTCTTCGACGCGGCGCATGCGCCGGACCGAGACGAGGCGGGCGATGAAAATTCCCAGGGCCGTCGCAAGCAGCGGCAGTGCGCCTTCGAGCGCCACCGGCACGAGCACCGCACCCAGCAAAACGAAGCGGCCGATCGACAGCGCGATCACTTTGCTGATGGGTGCGCCGCGCGCGAACATGCGCGCGTTGCGCCACAGGCCGTAAAAGTACAGCCACCCCAGACCGAAGCCGACCGCCAGATGGGCCGCGAGCAGAAGCGCGGTGCTCATGTGGACTTCATCCATTTCCACGCCGACCAGCATCCGAGGCCGAGGCCTGCCAGCAGCAGCGGCGCGGTACAGAAAACGCCCGAGCTGAACTTGCCGTCGAGCCAGCGGCCGAGGAACACACCGAGCAGCGTGGGCGTGACGATCATCCAGCCGAGCACGCCGATCTGTGCAAGACGGCGCCCGACGGACGGCTCGCCTTCAGCCTGCGACTTGCGGTGGCGCTCGCTGCGCAGGCGGCTCTCCTGCACCAACGGGTCGTCATGTTCGGGGGGCGGCGATGCACTCATGCCGAACGTCCCGAACGTCTGGCTTGCGCCGATGGCCCGTACCCCATCGGCGCGCGTGAACGCAAGTGGCGCATGAGCTGCCGAATCGCGTTGAGCTGCAACTGCGCGCTCGCCACGTGCTCGACGCGCTCGGCGTCGAGGTCGGTGCGAAAACGCGTCAGTACCTCTTCGTCGAGCGTCGCGAGGTCGGTCCCCACGACTGCTTCGCGCGTGGCGATGGCGATGGTCTGGCCGTTGGAGACAGAGAAGACGCCGCGCCGGACGGCGCAGTAGTTTCGGTCGGCGGATTCGCTCCGCTCGCTTCCGGGTACTCCGTTCGTCCAGCTCACCACCGATATCGCGAGGCTGGTCAAAAAATCCGCATGGCCGGCGAAGATGCCGAAGCTGCCGCTGGCGTCTTCGGCGCGCAGCGAGTTCACCTGATCGTCTTCGACCACGATGGTGAGGGGCGTGGTGATGCGCAGCTTCATGCGGGTTGTGTCGCCGCGGTGGCTGCCGCGGCCGCCTGCTCCTTCTGCCGCGCCTCGTCGAGCGTGCCCACCATGTAGAGCGAGCTTTCGGACCAGCTGTCGCACTCGCCGTCGAGGATGGCGCGGCAGCCAGCCAGCGTATCGGCGAGGACGACGCTGCGGCCGGGCGTGCCGGTAAAGGCTTCGGTCACCGTAAAGGGCTGCGTCAGAAAACGCTGCAACCGGCGCGCGCGCGTCACGGTCAGCCGGTCTTGCGCACCCAGCTCTTCGACGCCGAGCAGCGAGATGATGTCCTGCAGTTCCTTGAAGCGCGCGAGTGCCTCACGCACGTTTTCTGCCAAACGGTAGTGCGCCTCTCCGACGACCAGTGGATCGAGCAACGCCGATGACGACGCCAGCGGGTCGATGGCCGGATAGAAGCCCTGCGCCGCGGCGTCGCGCGAGAGCATCACGATGCTGTCCATGTGGCTGGAGATCGTCGTCACCGCAGGGTCGGTGAAGTCGTCGGCCGGCACATAGACCGCCTGGATCGCCGTGACCGAGGCACCCGCCACCGAGGCGATCCGTTCCTGCAGCGAAGCGACTTCGGTCGCGAGCGTCGGCTGATAACCGACGCGCGACGGCAGCCGGCCGAGCAGGCTCGACACTTCGCTCCCGGCCTGCACGAACCTGAAAACGTTGTCCATCAACAGCAGCACGTTCTGGTGCTTCTGGTCCCGAAAATACTCGGCGATCGTCAGTGCCGTGAGCGGCACGCGCCAGCGCGCACCGGGTGGTTCGTTCATCTGGCCGTACACCAGCACGGTGCGCGGCAGCACCCCCGAGCCGCGCATGTCGTTGAGCAGTTCGTGCCCTTCGCGCGACCGTTCACCGACGCCGGCAAACACCGAGATGCCCTGGTACTTCTCGACCATCGAGTGGATCAGCTCCATCACCAGCACCGTCTTGCCGACACCGGCACCACCGAACATCGCAGCCTTGCCGCCCTGCGCCAGCGGCGTCAGCAGGTCGATGATCTTGATGCCGGTTTCGAAGACGGTATTGCCCGACGTGCCTTGCGCCAGCGTCGGCGGCAATGCGTGGATGGCGCGCCGCGGTGTGTCGGCCGGCAGGGCAGGGCCGCGGTCGCGCACGGCACCGACAACATCGAGCAGGCGCCCCAACACTGCATCGCCGACCGGTACCGAAATGGATTGGCCGGTGGTGCGCACTGCGGTGTTGCGCGCGAGGCCGGCCGTCGGTTGCAACGCGATGGCGCGCACCGTCGCAAGGTCGAGATGGCCGTGCACTTCGAGCACGAGCGGCTCGCCTCGGTCCCAGTCGATTTCGAGCGCGGTGTGAATGGCAGGCAGTGCGCCTTGGTCGAAGCGCACATCGATCACGGCACCACGCACCGCCACGACGCGGCCTTGCGGTGCGCTCACGGAGGTCATGGGCCGGCAACGATTGGCGACGGGCCCACTGCGGGAGGGATGGTGGTCGGAGCCGCTGTCGAGGCCACCGCGACCTCATCGCGCATCAGGGCGGCCAGGCCCAGCGCCGTGATTTGCATGACGGTCGCGTGCCCGGAGTAGATCGTGTGGCCCGCCCCATGCCGCAGCGGGGGCAGATCGGCGTCGATCAGGTGCGACATGCGCAGCACGATGCACTTCTCGATGTCGCTTTGGGCGTGCAGGTCGATCGGAAGCAGCGAGCAGCGGAGCCGGCGCAACAGGTTCATCGGCATGATCTTCTCCTTGCTTTCAGGGTGCGACCGGATGTGCCGGCCACGTCCACCCGAGGACGTCCGGCATGTCGATGCCGTGCTCTGTGATGAAAGCGCGGTGCTCCAGCAAGCGGTCGCGCAGATGCTGCTGCACATGGCCGGCGCTGTTGCGCACGCGATCGACCCGGTCGATGGCATCGGCCGCCAGATGGAAGCGGTCGAGTTCGTTCAGCACGGTCATGTCGAACGGCGTGGTGGTGGTGCCTTCTTCCTGGTAGCCGTGCACATGGAAATTGCGGTGGTTGGTGCGCTTGTAGGTCAGGCGATGGATCAGCGACGGATAGCCGTGGAAGGCAAAGATGACAGGCGCATCGGTCGTGAAGATCGAGTCGAACGCCGCGTCCGACAACCCATGCGGGTGGCTGGTCGGCGACTCCAGCGCCATCAGGTCGACCACGTTGACGACACGCACTTTAAGGTCGGGCAACTGGCGACGCAGCAGATCGACCGCGGCCAGCGTCTCGAGCGTCGGCACATCGCCGGCGCAGGCCATGACCACGTCGGGCGCAACGCCGTCGTCGTTGCTGGCCCAGTCCCAGATGCCCATGCCGATCTTGCAGTGGCGGGCGGCGGCATCGATGTCGAGCCACTGCGCTTCGGGCGGCTTGCCGGCGACGATCACGTTCACGTAGTTGCGGCTGCGCAGGCAATGGTCGACCACCGACAGCAGGGTGTTGGCGTCGGGCGGCAGGTACACGCGCACGACCTCGGCCTTCTTGTTGACGACGTGGTCGATGAAGCCCGGGTCCTGGTGACTGAAGCCGTTATGGTCTTGCTGCCAGACGTGGCTGGTCAGCAGGTAGTTGAGCGACGCAATGGGGCGGCGCCAGGGAATGTGGCGCGTCACCTTCAACCACTTCGCGTGCTGGTTGAACATCGAATCGATGATGTGAATGAAGGCTTCGTAGCAGGAGAAGAGGCCGTGGCGACCGGTCAGCAGATAGCCCTCGAGCCAGCCCTGGCACAGGTGCTCGCTCAGCACTTCCATCACACGGCCATCGGCGCCGACGTGGTCGTCCCCAGGCTTGACTTCGGCGGTCGAGGTGCGGTCCGTCACCTCGAAGAGCGCGCCGAGCCGGTTCGATGCGGTTTCGTCCGGGCCCATCACGCGGAAGTTGCTGTTGACGTCGTTCATGCGCATCACGTCGCGCAAGAAGGCGCCGGTGATGCGTGTGGCTTCGGCGGTGCTGGCACCCGGCCGCGGCACGGCCACGGCGTAGTCGCGAAAGTCCGGCAACGCCAGGTCTTTCAGCAGGAGGCCGCCGTTGGTGTGCGGATTGGCGCTCATGCGGCGCAAGGCCTTGGGTGCGAACGACGCGATCTCGGGGCGCAGCGTGCCGGCCTCGTCGAACAGCTCTTCGGGCTTGTAGCTGCGCATCCAGTTTTCGAGGATTTGCACATGCGACGGGTTCTCGACGAAGCCGGTGAGCGGCACCTGGTGCGCGCGAAAGGTGCCTTCGATCGGCACGCCATCGACCACCTTCGGGCCGGTCCAGCCCTTGGGCGAGCGCAGCACGATCATTGGCCAGCGATGGCGTTTCTTGAAGCCATCGGAGCGGGCTTCGGTCTGGATGGCGCAGATCGCATCGAGCGATGCATCGAGCGCGGCGGCCATTGCCGCATGCATGGCCAGCGGCTCGTGGCCGGACACGAAGTGCGGCTCGTAGCCGTAGCCCCGCATGAGCTGGGTCAGCTGCTCGTCGCCGATGCGTGCCAGCACGGTCGGGCCGGCGATCTTGTAGCCGTTCAGGTGCAGGATGGGCAGCACCGCGCCGTCGCGTGTGGGGTTCAGGAACTTGTTGGAGTGCCAGCTGGCTGCCAGTGCACCGGTCTCGGCCTCGCCATCGCCGACCACACAGCAGGCGATGAGGTCGGGGTTGTCGAACACGGCGCCGAACGCGTGAAGCAGCGAATAGCCGAGCTCGCCGCCTTCATGGATCGAGCCCGGCGTTTCAGGCGCGACGTGGCTCGGGATGCCACCCGGAAACGAGAACTGCTTGAAGAGCCGCTGGATGCCTTCAGCGTTTTGCGTGACGTACGAGTACACCTCGCTGTAGGTGCCTTCGAGGTAGGTGTTGGCCACCACGCCGGGACCGCCGTGGCCCGGACCCGCGATGAAGATCGCATCGAGGTCGCGGGCGACGATGGCGCGGTTCATGTGCGCGTAGACAAAATTGAGGCCCGGCGTGGTGCCCCAATGCCCGAGCAGCCGCGGCTTGATGTGCGCCAGCGTCAGTGGCTCGCGCAGCAAGGCGTTGCCCATCAGGTAGACCTGGCCGACCGACAGGTAGTTGGCGGCGCGCCACCAGGCGTCCAGCTGCGAGAAGTTGGTGGGGTTCGCGGTCGGTATCGGCAGTGACATCAGCATGGGCTCCGGGTTATTCGATCGACAACGCAGCAGAAGGCAATTTCACGTGGACCGTCTGGCTCGATGCAGCGGTCTTCGTGGGCGCGTCCGGAACTTCGGGTGCACGCACGAGCAGCACCGGCACCGGTGAATGGCGCAGCACCTGCTCGGCGCTGCTGCCGAGAAACGCACGCCCGACGCCACGGCGTCCGTGCGTACCGAGCACGATCAAATCCGCTCCCCACGACGTCGCCTGCGTTGTCACGAGCAGTTCCACCGTGGCGGCGAGGCCGTCGAGCAACACGGAGTCGACCGGTACGCCCGCCGCCTTGACGGTCGCAGTCGCGACTTCGAGCAGCTTGGCGCCGTTTTCGCGCACGACCGTCAGCCACTCACCCGAGCCCGCATAGCACTCCATCGCGAAGCCTGCGGACAGTTCATCGGTCACGTGAATCAGCCGGAGCCGGCCACCGGTCAGTTTGGCCAGTTGAATCGCTTCTTCGAGGCCGCGTGCGGAGGTCGCACTGCCGTCGATGGGAACCAGGATCTTTTGGTACATGGCGCGCTCTTTTCTGAAATAGGGGGGCCGTGAGTGAGATGAAGTCGTTGGCGTCAGTATGGAAGCCGTCTTTTGGCCGAGCTTGATAAAGATCAAGGGAAATCGGCATTGCCATCGGGTCGAACGGAGCGCGAAATTTCAGCGCTCGGTTCAGCGCGCCAGGAGGGTGATCAACAGCACCGCTTGCAGCACGAAGCGATGGTTCGCTGTTCGTTGCGCATCCTCGACGCTTGCCGCCGGGCCGACCAGCACCCAATGTTCGGTATCGGTCGCATCGACGACGAAGGGCGCATCGATTGCCGACGCATCCTGAAGCGCGTCGACAGGGGTGTCCATCGAGTGCACGTCGAAGCCGAGTTGCCGTGCGCCCTGCAGGAAGCTTCGACCGCGGCCGGTCGTCACGTCGCCGACAAAGAGCAGCGCTGCCTCGGCTGTATTGGCCGCGGCGGCTACATTGAGCGGGCGCTGCTCGCACAGTGCCATGAGGTCGGCCAGCACCGCAGCGGGATGCCCTTCGAGCCCGCGGTAGACGGGAATGCCTGCCTGGCTTTCGATCTGCGCAGCCGAGATGGCCGACACGCTCCCGCAATCGACGGCGTCATAAAGGCGGCCGAGCATCTTCGGCAAGTTTTGGAACTCGCTCCCCGGTGGCCCGATCGAGTCGCCCAGCCAGACATCCGCGACCCGGGCGCCGAGGGCCGCTGCTGCGTCCTGGAACACCGAGTCGTCCTGCGGCGCCGACGTGGCGCGCAACAGCGCCAGGTTCTTGCCCGCGAGCGGCAGCCCCTCGCCGACCAGGGCGTTGGCCTTGAGGCTGCGCGCGAGGTCGAACGTGCGTCGAACATCCGCTCCGCCCAAGCCCTGGCTTGGCCAGAAAGTTCTATCGACAGGTGCGGCGGGCAAGTTCATAGGCGTGTCCGACCTTAGGTGCGCCTTCAAATCGGCGATTGATTTGCGTCAAGCCATTGCGCAAAAAAGGTGGCAGCGCACTCAAGACACAAAGCGTTGACGGTCTGTTACGCAACGCGCCCTTGCGGTGGTGAAGCTGTTGCACTCGGCGAATAGGCTTACCTCACTCCATCAGGAACCTACAAGGAACCCACCATGTCATACGCCGCACTGCAGCAACCGATGCCACTTTCGAACCGTGCCACGCTCTCCATCCCGAGCGCCGGACCGAGCGCGGCACAAGCCCCGCTGCAGCGCATCGGCGACATGCTGCGGCTCATCGAGCAGAGCGTGCCGATCACCAAGCGCGTCGTGCGTGCCGGCGATTCGGTCTATCAGGCGGGACAGGATTTCGAATGTCTCTACGTCGTCAACGCCGGCTTCTTCAAGATGGTGAACCTGTCGAGCGAAGGCCGCGAGCAGGTCGTCGGCCTGCATCTCAAGGGCGACTGGCTCGGTCTCGACGGCATCGCGAACGCGCACTACGGCTGCGACGCGGTCGCAATGGACACCGGCGAGCTATGGGCCATTCGCTACGACGACCTGCTGCGCGCCAGCCTGCGTACGCCCGCATTGCTCACCGCATTGCACCAGACCATGAGCCGCGAACTGGTGCGAGAGCAGGACTCGATGCTGTCGATGTGCACGCTGTCGGCCGACGCGCGAGTGGCAGGCTTTCTGCGCTATTGGGCTGAAGCGTTGGCCCAGCGCGGTCTCCGCACCGATCAATTTACCCTGCGCATGACGCGCGCCGAGATCGGCAACTACCTCGGCATGACGCTCGAATCGGTGAGCCGAGCACTGTCGCGGCTGGCACGGGGGGACGTGATCCGCTTCTCGGAGAAGGGACGTCGCGACATCCATATTCCCCATGTCGAAGCGCTGACCGCTTTCATGCAGCGCGGGTCGGTAGCGTCGGCGGCAGTGGCGCTGCACTGAGCGCCCGCAGCATCGCGCGCTCCAGCTCCAGGCGCGTACACGGTTTGGGCAGCAACTCCCAATCGGGCGGTGCATCGGCCAGCTCGCTCGAAAAGCCCGACATCAGCAGCACTGCCAACGCGGGCCGCAACGCATGCGCCTTGGCCGCCAGTTCCGTGCCCTGCATGCCGACGCCGAGCGCGATGTCGGTCAGCAGCAAGTCGATCGCGCTGCCGGCCATCAACGAGGCCAGCGCCTGCTCGGCCTGGCCGCAGGCGACGGCCTCGCATCCCATCGACGCCAGAAACTTCTGCAGCACGCTCCGTACTTCGGCATCGTCTTCGACCAGCATCACGCGAAGGCCATGCGGCACAGCGCCATGCGTGACGTCGGCGATGCTGTCGTCGTCCGCAGCGTCCTCGCCGTCGCTGTCGTAATCGAAGTAGTCGTCGTCCTCGGCGCGCGGCAAGAAAAGCGTGACGGTCGTACCCGCACCGGGCGCGCTGACCAGCTTGACGGCGCCGTGCGACTGCTTGGCAAAGCCGTACACGGTCGACAGCCCGAGCCCAGTGCCGCGACCGGCTTCCTTGGTCGTAAAGAACGGTTCGAAGGCCCGCTCCTGCACGCTTTCGGGCATGCCATCGCCGGTGTCCGACACGGCGATGGCGACGTAGCCTGTGGGCACGGGGGGCTGGGCTTGCGTGTCGTGGTCCGAGCGCAGGTCGGCCGGCAGCGCGGACACCACCCGGCAAGAAAAAGTCAGCGTTCCGCCTTGCGGCATCGCATCGCGAGAGTTGATCGCGATGTTGAGCAGGGCCGACTCCAGCTGCCCGGCATCGGCCATGCAGAGCGCTGCGTCGGCGACCAGCGTGATGGCGATGCGCTGGTCGAGCGTGCGCCGCAGCATGTCGGTGAGCGACAGCAGCAGGGCGCGCGTGTCGACGATGGTCGGCTGCAGCACCTGCCGCCGGGAAAATGCAAGCAGCTTGCCGGTGAGTTCTGCGCCGCGTCGCGTGGCGCGCATGGCAGCGCCGATGAGTTGCTGCGACACCGCGTCGTCGCCGATGGCGGGCGAGTCTTCTAGCACCTGCAGGTTGCCCGAGATCACCGTCAGCAGGTTGTTGAAGTCGTGGGCGATGCCGCCGGTGAGCTGCCCCACGCTTTCGAGCCGCTGCGCGTGGCCGAGCGCTTCCTCGATCTGCGTACGTTGCAACACGGTGGCCAGCAAGCTCGACAGCGATTCGAGAAAGCGCACCTCTTCGTCGCCGAAGCGCCTTGCAGTGCGCGAGCGCACGGACAGCACACCGATGGTGCGACCTCGGTCTGCCAGCGGCACCGTGATCTCGCAGACGAAGCCGGCAGCCAGGTAGTGCGATGGAATAGTGAAGCGCGACTCTGCTGCGTAGTCGCCCATGAGCACCGACTGGCCGCTCGACATCACATGGCCGGAGGGTGATTGGGCTTCGTTGGCGATGCGATCGCCGATCGCTTCTTCAGGCAGCAGCCCGACGCCAGCGGCAATGCGGAATTCGGCTCCATTGGGTTCGAGCAGCAGCACCTTCGCCGTTTCGACCTGAAGCGCCTCTGCAGCTATGACGGGCACCTGGTCCAGCAGAAGATGCAGATCCGCCACGTCGACAGCGTGCCTGCTGAACTGCGCCAGATGCTCGGCATAGCGCGCACGCTGCAGCGCATGCTGGACGCGCGGATAAGAAGCGACGCTGCGGATGGCGGCCACGACCAGCGGCAGCCCGTGATCGTTGAGCGGGCTGAGCGCAATTTCGACCATCACCTCGCTGCCGTCGCGCCGTTTGGCGACCAGGTCCATCTGCGTTCCCATCGGGCGCTTGCGTGGGTGCGTGGCATAGCCCTCGCGGTAAGCGGCATGGCGCGGGCGAGTCGCGTCGGGCACCAGCGTGTCGACCGACATGCCCACCAGTTCATCTGCGGTGTAGCCGAGCAGTTCGAGGGCGGTCGGGTTGGCCAGCACGATCACGCCGCGCTGGTCGACCACCAGCAGCGCATCGGGATAGGCGGCGAACAACGTGCGGAACACGGTGCCGTCGTCGAAGCCGGGAACGACCGGCTTGCGCGGTGTATTCATGCCGACACGACGGCGGGCACGAAAAGATAGCCGGCGCCGCGCACCGACTTGACGATGCGTGGCTGGTTCGGGTCGTCGCCGAGTTTGCGGCGCAGCCGGCCGATCTGCACGTCGATGGTTCGATCGAACGGGCCACCATCGCGGCCTCGTGTTCGCTCCAGCAGGAAGTCGCGCGACAGCACGCGGCCGGTGTTTTCGGCCATGACGCGCAGCAGATCGAACTCGCCAGTGGTGAGCGGCACTTCATCGCCCTGCGCCGCGCGGAGGCGGCGCGCTGCGATGTCGAGCGTCCAGCCGGAGAAGCGAAGCGTCGTGGGTGGCGCATCGGGCGCGGACGCCGCGTCGACGACCGCTACTACAGGCGCCGCCGCGGGCGCTGCAATCCGGCGCAACACAGCCCGGATGCGCGCCAGCAGTTCGCGCAGATCGAAGGGCTTGGTCACGTAATCGTCGGCGCCGATCTCCAGGCCGACCACCTTGTCGACAGCATCGCCGCGGCCAGTCACGATCACCAGTCCGCACTGCCATCGCTCTCGCACCTGCCGCGCGATGGTGATGCCGTCTTCACCCGGCAAGCCGAGGTCGAGCAGCACGACCGCCGCCGGGTCTTGCCGCATCAGGTCGAGCAGGGCTCGGCCCGAATGGCGCTGGCTGACACGAAAGCCGTGGACCTGCAGATAGTTGGCCAGCAGCAGGGTGATCTCGGTTTCGTCGTCGAGAACAGCGATGTGGATGGAGGTTGAGGGCACGCACCATGTTAGATGCAAGAGAAGTCATGGAGTGCGGCGTTGGACACATTGATCGCGGATTGACCTGCATCAAGCCTTCCCGCGCTGCAGGCGCTTTCAATCGGTGCTGCGCAATGTTGCGCATCCTATGACCCTCGTCTTTTCAAACTTCATGAACACGTCCATCTCAACGTCGGCCCCGAACCGCAGGCGCAGGGCCTTTCTCGTTGGCGGCGGCATCGCGTCGTTGTCGGCCGCCGTGCTGTTGATTCGCGATGGCGGATTTCAGGGCACCGACATCTTCATCTTCGAAGAGATGCAGGTAGCAGGCGGCGCACTGGACGGTTCAGGCGATGCCGAAGCAGGTTACGTAACCCGCGGCGGCCGCATGTGGACCGAGGAGGCTTATGTCTGCTTGTGGAATGTGCTGGATTCGGTGCCGGACCGTCACGGCGCAGGGTCGCTGAAAGACGCGGTCTGGGACTTCAACGAAGCTTTGCAATCGCACGCCAACGCGCGGCTCATCGACCGGCAGCACCGCATCCTGGATGCGGCCGATCTGGGCTTCGATGCGCGCGACCGCCTCGATGTGCTGCGCCTGCTCGCCACGCCGGAGCGCATGCTCGGCGCCGAGCGTATCGAAGACTGCTTCACCGAGCACTTTTTCAACTCCAACTTCTGGGCGATGTGGCGCACAACCTTCGCCTTCCAGAACTGGCACAGCGCCGTCGAAATGCGACGCTATTTGCTCCGCTTCCTGCAGGAGCTGCCGCGCATTCACACGCTGGCCGGCGTTCGTCGCACAGCCTTGAATCAGTACGACTCGATCGTCCGACCGATGCAGGACTGGCTCGCGGGGCAAGGCGTGACGTTCCAGTTCGGAAACAAGGTCGTGGACATGGATTTCGAAGACTTCGCAGAGATGACCGAGGTCGCGCGCAACACCGACGGCTTGCGCGTCACTGCCATCCATTGCAACCGCGGCGACGAGTTCTTCTTGCATCAGGTCGGGCCCGACGATCTGGTCTTTGCCACGCTCGGTTCGATGACCGCCGACACCCGCATCGGCGACAACGATCACGCGCCGGCACTGTGGCGAGACAAGCGCGACGGCGGCTGGACGCTTTGGGAAAACCTCGCGCGCAAGGTGCCGACCCTGGGCCGACCGGAGACGTTCAACGGCAACGTCGACGAGAGCAAGTGGGAGTCTTTCACCGTCACGCTGCGAAGCCCCTTGCTGGTGAAGCGCATCGAAGCGTACTCAGGCAACGGGCCGGGCACGGGCGGCCTCATGACGTTCAAGGACTCGCCGTGGTTGATGTCGATCGTCGTGCCGCACGCACCGCACTTCGCGGGTCAACCCGAGGGCGTCTACACGATATGGGGCTATGGGCTCTTCATCGACAAGAAGGGCGACTACGTCGACAAGTCGATGGCCGAGAGCAGCGGTGAAGAAATCCTGACCGAGTTGATGCACCAGTTGGGTTTCGAAGACATCCTCGAAGAAGTGCGTCGCACCAGCACCGTGATCCCGGTGATGCTGCCTTACATCACGAGTCAGTTCGAGCGTCGCGAGCCGACGGATCGGCCCGCTGTCGTTCCCGGTGGCACCCGCAATTTCGCGGTGCTCGGCCAGTATGTGGAGATTCCGGAAGATGTGGTGTTCACTGTCGAGTATTCGGTGCGCAGCGCGATGCATGCCGTGTACGGACTGCTGCACCTGAAGAACGAGATTCCTGCGATCTATCACGGGGCGGTGCATCCCAAGGTGGCGCTGGAGAGCTTCAAGGCGCTCATGCTTTGAGGGTAAGCCCTCATGGCCGCGCTTCGTTCAAAGATTAGATTTGGTTATCCCGCATAACCATTGGTTATGCGCCATCACCATGTTCTTTGACGACCTCTTCAGGAGAAGCGCCGCCATGACTTTCAAACTC
Source organism: Variovorax sp. RTB1 (assembly GCF_035018765.1). Lineage (NCBI taxonomy): Bacteria > Pseudomonadati > Pseudomonadota > Betaproteobacteria > Burkholderiales > Comamonadaceae > Variovorax > Variovorax sp. RTB1. The sequence goes on along the minus strand of NZ_JASJXG010000023.1, from coordinate 8,661 downwards.
GCCACCCTTGCCGCCGTGCTGGCCACCACGATGCTGGGCACCGCCCATGCCGATCTCACCATTGGCGTGGTGCAACCACTCACCGGACCGGCTTCCGGCCTCGGCATTCCTGTCAACAAAGCTATCGCGCTGTGGCCCAAGACCATCGCGGGCCAAACGCTCAAGGTGATCGTGTTGGACGATGCCAGCGATCCCACGACGGGCGTCAAGGACGCGCAGCGCCTGGTCACCGACGACAAGGTCGACGTCATTGTCGGCTCGTCCGCCACACCGGTGGCCGCACCGATGGCCGAGGTCACGGCCGAGTCGGGCACGCCGCAGCTGTCGACGTCGCCGGCCGGGCTGCCACCCGGCAAAGACAAGTGGTTCTTCAGGCTGCCGCAGTCCAACGGTGTCATGGCCTACGCGGTCATCGAGCACATGAAGAAGCAGAACATCAAGACGGTGGGCTTTCTCGGCTACACCGATGCTTACGGCGAGCTGTGGCTCAAGGCGTTTACCGAACAGGGCGCCAAGGCCGGCATCAAGGTCGTCGGTGTGGAGCGCTTTGCACGCGCCGACACCAGCGTGACAGCGCAAGCGCTCAAGCTGACTTCTGCCAACCCCGACGCGATCCTGATCGTGGCCTCGGGCAGCGGCGCCGGCATGCCGCAAAAAGCCATTGTCGAGCGCGGCTACAAGGGCAAGATCTACCAGACGCACGCAGCCGCATCACCCGACCTGATGCGCACGGCGGGCAAGGATGCCGAAGGCACATTCGTCGTCTCCGGCCCGGCGATGATCGGCGCCCAGTTGCCCGACAGCCATCCGTCGAAGAAGGCCGCGGTGGCGTTCGTGCAGCAGTACGAGCAAGCCTACGGCCCGGGCTCGCGCAACCAGTTTGCAGGACACGGCACCGACGCATTGACCGTACTCGAAATCGCCGTGCCAGTCGCGCTGAAAAAGGCCAAGCCCGGCACACCTGAGTTTCGTGCTGCACTGCGCGATGCCATGGAGAACATGGGTCGCACCGTGCTGGCGCACGGCGTCCTCAACTGGACCGCCGACGACCATTGGGGCTACACCAACGAGACCGGCGTGATGCTCAAGGTCGTGAACGGGGAGTTCAAGGTCGAGCAGTAACCGCAGCGTCGGCGAAGGGCAGCGACACTGTGAAAAGTGCGCCGCCGGCTACGGGGCTCGACGCCTCGATGCGACCGCCATGCGCCTTCACGATGGCGTGCGACAGCGCCAGTCCCAGGCCGATTCCCGGCACCGCGCCGGCACGTGCTGCGGCACCGCGATAGAAGCGCTCGAACACGTAGGGCAGATCCTGCTTCTGGATGCCAGGGCCTTCGTCGCCCACGCTCACCCGGGCTTCGGCGCCCTCGGTCGCCAGCTGCACCGTCACCCGGCCGCCGTGCGGTGAAAACTTGACCGCGTTGTCCAGCAGGTTGGCCAGCACCAGACTCGCCGGCCCGCGCGCCACCATCAGCTCGTGCCGCATCGCCGATGGCGCAAGCGCCATGCACACGCCACGCTCCTGAGCTGCGCTCTCCTGGCGCGCCATCGCTTCCTCGACCAGCGCCTTCAACGACGCGGTTTCGGTCGGCCCGCGCTCTTGGCCGGCATCGAGTCGCGCCAGTGTGAGCAGTTCTTCGACCAGCAAGGTGAGACGTTCGACTTCTTCGACGCATGAGCGCATCGCATCCACATAGGCGGCCGGTTCCCGGGGTCTGCGCAGTGCGAGTTCGAGTTCGGTGCGCAGGCGCGACAAGGGCGAGCGCAGTTCGTGCGACGCGTCGGCGGTGAAGCGTTTCTGTGCATCGAAGCCGTGCTCCAGGCGGTCGAGCATCTCGTTGAGCGTCTGCACCAGCCGGCCGATCTCGTCGTCGGTGCCCGGGTGCGGCAAGCGACGACCCAGGCTGGCATCGCCGATGCGGTGTGCCTGTTCGACCACATCGCCGATCGCGTTGAAGGCGCCGCGCGTCAGCAGGAAGCCGGCCGCGCCGACGGCCAGCAGCAGCGTCGCGCCCATCACGCCGAACAGCACGCTGGCGGTCTCGACCACACGGTCGACGTCGTCCAGCGAGCCCGCCACCTGCACGGCGCGCACATTGCCGTGGCCCTGCACCGGCAGTGACACCAGGCGCGTCGGCTCACTGCCGAAGCTGTGCAGCGTCTCGAACACCACTTCACCCGCTGCAAGTCGCCTGGAAAGATCGGGCGACAACGGCAGGCGGGCCGCGCCGAGGTTGCGGCTGCGCGCCAGCACCTCGCCGTCGGCGCCGACGATCTGCAGCAGACGGTCGAGCCGTTCGAACGATGGCGGCGCGCCAGCGGCCACCGCCTCGTGCACGGTGACGGCCTGACCGCCTTGCTCGGGCAGCGCAGCGGCTTCGGTTTCAGCCAGCGCCAACAGGGCCGCGTCGAGCTGCGCATGCACCTCGCGCGACAGCGTCCAGTAGGCAGCCAGCGCCGTCACGGTCAGCACCACGACGATGACGGCCTGGTGCACCAGCGTGAGCCGGCGGCGAAAACTGATCATGCTTCGCCTTCCGCGGCACCGAGCCTGAAGCCGCGCCCGCGCACCGTCTGGATCAGCGTTGTCAGCCCCGGCGCATCGATCTTGCGGCGCAGGTTGCCGACATGCACGTCGATCAGGTTGTCGATGGCGACCAGGTCGGCTTTCCACACTTGCTCGGCGAGGCGCGACCGGCTCACCACGTCGCCGGCCTGGCGCATCAGCACCTCGAGGATCGCGTATTCCTTGCGCGTCAGGGTGAGTACCGTCCCGGCGCGCTGCACACGCTGGGCCATCGGGTCGAGGCTCAGGTCGCCGACCGTGAGCACGGACGGTCGCGTCAGCTCCGAGCGGCGCAGCAACGCTCGGGCGCGGGCCAGAAGTTCGTCGAAAGAAAAGGGCTTGGTGAGGTAGTCGTCGGCGCCGGTATTGAGGCCGGTCACGCGGTCGCCCAGCGCGTCACGCGCGGTCAGCATCAGGATCGGCGTGTGGATCTTGTGGCGCCGCAACGCCACGCACAACGCCAGGCCGTCCTTGCCGGGCAGCATCCAGTCGAGGATCAGCAGGTCGTAGTCGGAGACGAAAACGCGCTGTTCGCCATCTTCGGCGGAGCCTGCGATGTCGACCAGAAAACCCTCTTCCTCGAGCCCGCGCGCGAGCAGGCGGGCCGCTTTTCCATCGTCTTCGACAAGAAGAATTTTCATAACGGCCGCGAGTCTCGCACCAATGCCCGGCGGCCAGCCCGGCGAACGCCGATCCTGAAGAAGACTTCAGGATTTCTTGCGGCGTTCTTCAGGCGCGGCTGTCTAAGCTGCGTCGCGCTCCCGGTGGACGGACTCGTTCTGCAGCCGACTGAGTCGATCAACAGAAAAAACAGGGAAAAAACATGCATGACGACAAAGGAAAGTCGCGCCGCGCGCTGCTCGTGATTTGCGCCGTGGCGCTGATCGCCATTGGCGTCGCATGGTGGTTCATGGCAAGTCGGGCACATGCCGCCGAGGCGGCAAAGGCCGTGCCGGTGCGTGTGCTGGAGCACGTCGGTGCCCAGGTGGTGGTCCCCGAGGGCTCGCCCTTGCGACAGTCACTGGTCGTGGCCGGGGCCGACGCACAGGCGATTGAGGTGCCGCTGTCGCTGCCGGCGGTGGTCGAGGCCGATCCGGCCAAACTGGTCAAGGTGTCGCCGCCCGTGACGGGGCGCGTGGCGAGCCTGGACAAAGGGCTGGGCGATGCGGTGCGTGTGGGCGATGTGCTGTTTCGCATCGACTCTGCCGATCTGGCGCAGGCACGCAGCGACGCAAAAAAGGCCCGGTCGACCCTGGCGCTCGCGACGCAGGCGCTGGAGCGGCAACGCGCGCTCGGCGCGTCCGGTATTGCGGCCAATCGCGAGATCGAACAGGCGCGCAACGATTTCGACCAGGCGCAAAGCGAAGTGGCGCGCACCGGGGCGCGGCTGATGCAACTCGGCGCAGGGCAGGCCGACAAGCCGGATGCAGGGCCGGGCACGGCCGGCACGGGCCGCCTGCTGGCCGTGCGCTCGCCGGTGGCGGGCCGCGTGATCGACCTGAGCGCTGCGCAGGGCGCGTACTGGAACGATGCAACCGCCTCGCTGATGACGGTGGCCGATCTGTCCAGAGTGTTCGTGACCGCCAGTGCGGGCGAGGCCGATCTGAAGGCGCTGTTCGTCGACCAGCCGGTGCGCGTGGTCCTCGACGCTTTTCCCGGCGAAGCCCTGAGCGGAACGGTGCGCTACATCGGCGAAGTGCTCGACCCCGACACCCGGCGCGTCAAGGTGCGCATGGTGTTCGACAACCGCGACGGCCGTCTGAAGCCGGGCATGTTCGCCAACGCCACCTTTCTGTCGAAGCCGCACAACGGACTGCTGGTGCCGATGGACGCGGTGGTGCAAAGCGGATTGCACAGCCGCGTGTTCGTGGAAGCATCGCCCTGGCATTTCGAGCCGCGCGTGGTGCGTGTCGGTCCACGGGTCGGCGACCGGATCGAGGTGCTTGCCGGCCTGAAGAGCGGCGAGCGCGTGGTGGTGCAGGACGGGGTGCTGCTGGATGATTGACGCATTCGTCACCACCTGCCTGAAGCGGCGCGGCATCGTCTGGCTGGTGTTCGCCATGGCGGCCGGCTATGGCGCCTGGTGCTGGACCCAGCTGCCGCTCGAGGCCTATCCCGACATCGCCGACACCACCTCGCAGGTGGTCACGCAGGTGCCGGGGCTGGCCGCCGAAGAGGTCGAAAAGCAGATCACGATTCCGCTCGAACGCGAGATCATGGGCACGCCCGGCATGTACGTGATGCGCTCCAAGAGCACCTTCGGTCTGTCGCTGATCACCGTCGTGTTCCGCGATGGCGCCGAAGACTACTGGTCGCGCCAGCGGCTGCAGGAGCGCATCGGTGGCGTCGCCCTGCCGTACAGCGCTCAGCCTGGCCTCGACGCGCTGACATCGCCCATCGGCGAGATCTACCGCTACACCCTCGAATCGAAAACACGCGACCTGCGTGAGTTGTCGGAGTTGCAGCGCTGGAAGGTGATCCCGCGCCTGAAGCAGGTGGCGGGCGTCGCCGACGTGTCGAACTTCGGCGGGCTCACCACGCAATTCATGGTGGAGTTCGATCCGGCCAAGCTCAGCAAATACAACATCACGCTGGCCCAGGTCACGCAGGCGATCAACGCCAACAATTCGAGCGCCGGCGGCAGCGTGCTGACGCGCGGCCAACAAGGTTTCGTGGTGCGCGGCGTGGGGCTCATCAGCGGTCTGGCCGACCTGGCGCAGATCGTGGTGAGCCAGAAGAACGGCGTACCCGTGCTCGTGAAAGACCTCGGCGAAGTCAAGCTCGGCAACAAGGAGCGGCAAGGCATCCTCGGCAAGGACAGCAACCCCGACACCATCGAAGGCGTGACGCTGCTGCTCAAGGGAGAGAACCCTTCGACGGTGCTCGACGGTGTGCACGAAGCGGTGCGCGACCTCAACGACAACGTGCTGCCGCAAGACGTCAAGGTCGTGCCCTACCTGGACCGCACCATGCTGGTCCAGGCGACGGTGCACACGGTCGGCAAGACATTGCTCGAAGGCATGACGCTGGTCACGTTGGTACTGCTGCTGTTCCTGGGCAGCCCGCGCGCCGCGCTGATCGTGGCGCTGACCATTCCGATGTCGTTGCTGACGGCTTTCGCCTTCATGCACCAACTGAAGATCCCGGCCAACCTGCTGTCCCTGGGCGCGATCGATTTCGGCATCGTGGTGGACGCGGCCATCGTCGTGATGGAGAACATCCTGCGCCAGCGCGAGGCGCATGCAGACCGACCCCTGAAGCCGCGCGACGTACTCAAGGCCACCTTGCAGGTGACGCGCCCGATCTTCTTCGGCATGGTCGTCATCATCACGGCCTACACGCCGCTGTTCGCCTTTCAGCGCATCGAATACAAGCTCTTTGCCCCGATGGCTTTTGCGATCGGCTTTGCACTCGTCGGCGCGCTGGCGGTCGGGTTGCTGCTGATTCCGGGGCTGGCCTACCTGGCCTACCGCAAGCCACGCCGCGTGTTCCACAACCGGGCGCTCGAAGCGCTCGGCCACTGGTACGAGCAACTGCTCCGGCGCATCGTCGGGCAACGTGCGCTGACGCTGGCCGCTTTTGCGCTGGCCTTCGTCTGCGTGATCGGTGCCGCGGCGACCATTGGGCGAGACTTTCTGCCATACCTCGACGAAGGTTCGCTCTGGTTGCAGGTCACGCTGCCGCCCGGCATTTCGCTCGACAAGGCGACGCAGATGTCGAACCGGTTGCGCGACGCCGCGCGTGAGTTCGACGAGGTCTCGTACGTCGTCACGCAACTCGGCCGCAACGACGACGGCACCGATCCATGGACCGCGTCGCACATCGAGGTGAGCGTCGGACTGCATCCCCAGGCCGAATGGAAATCGGGCCTCAGCAAGCAGGAGTTGATCAGCGGCCTGGCGGCGCGCTTTGCGCAGTTGCCCGGCACGCAGGTCGGCTTCACGCAACCGATGATCGACGGCGTGCTCGACAAGCTCGCTGGCGCACACAGCGATCTGGTGGTCAAGATCTACGGCAACGACTTCAAGGAAACGCGGCGTATCGCCAGCGAAATCGACCGGGTGCTTTCCGCAGTGCCCGGTGCAGCCGACGTCATCATCGACCAGGAGCCACCGCTGCCGCAGCTGCGCATCGAGGTCGACCGGGCGGCGGCTGCGCGCTATGGCATCAACGTGGCCGACATCGCGGACCTCATCGGCACCGGCATCGGCGGTGCACCGGTGGCGCAGTTGTTCGTCGACGAGCGGCGCTACGACATCGCGGTGCGCTTCACGCCACAGAGCCGTAGCGACCCCGACGCGATCGGCCGGCTGGTGCTGAGCGCACCCGGTGGCGCCAAGGTGGCGCTGTCTCAGGTCGCGACGCTGCGGCTGGACGACGGCGAAAGCACCATCACGCGCGAGATGGGCAAGCGGCATCTGACGGTGCGGCTGAATCTGCGCGGGCGCGATCTGTCGTCCTTTCTGGAAGATGCGCACGCCCAGATCGAGGCCAAGGTGAAGTACGACCACGCGCACATCCAGCTCGCGTGGGGCGGCCAGTTCGAGAACCAGCAGCGTGCGCAGGCTCGGTTGATGCTCATCATGCCGATGGTCATCGTCCTGATGTTCGCGCTGCTTTTTGCGCAGTTCAAGAACCTGTGGCAACCGTCGTTGATCCTGCTGGCTGTGCCGCTCGGCGCGCTCGGCGGGTTCGTCGCCTTGCATCTGCGCGACATGACGCTCAACGTGTCGAGCGCGGTCGGGTTCATTGCGTTGTTCGGCGTGACGGTGATGAACGGCATCATCATGGTGTCGAACCTGAACCGGTTGCGCGTGGAAGAAAAGCTGCCGCTGCGCGAGGCCGTGATCCAGGGCGCTCGGGAACGCTTTCGTCCGGTGCTGATGACGGCAACGGTGGCAGCCCTCGGCTTGCTGCCGGCCGCGCTGGCGCATGGGCTCGGCAGCGATGTGCAGCGTCCGCTGGCCACGGTGGTGGTCGGTGGCCTGGTCACCGCGACCGGTCTGACGCTGGTCTGGTTGCCAGCGCTCTACTACCTGGTCGCAAGCCGGCTCGAGGCCATGAACGCACGTCACGCCCAAGCGCATGCCGACCTGACCGACCCCGCTGGAGCAGCCACATGAAGCGCATTGCATGGACCGTCGCCGGCGTCTTTCTGATCGGTGGCTGCGCGGTAGGTCCGGACTTCAAGCCGCCCGTGGCGCCGGTCACCGACCGCTACACGGCCGAGCCTTTGGCGCAGGCACAGACGCAGACTCAGGACACCGCTGGTGTTGCAGTGCAACGCTTTGTCGATGGCCGGACGATTCCGGAGAAATGGTGGTCGGTGTTTCAGTCGGCACCGCTCGATGCGATGGTCCGGCAGGCGCTGGCAGCGAACGCCGACGTCGAGGCAGCGCGGGCATCGCTTCGCATCGCGCAGGAGAACGTGCTGGCGCAGCAGGGCACCTTCTTTCCTACGGTCGGGGCGCAGTTCACGCCGACACGGCAGTCGGTGGCAACGTCGCTGGCGAGCCCGGTTGCCTCAGGTGGCAACCTCTACAGCCTGCACACGGCGCAGCTCAACATCGCCTACGCGCCGGACGTGTTCGGCGGCAATCGACGGCAGCTCGAATCGTTGCAGTCGCTGTCGGACGTGCAGCGCTTTCAGCTCGAGGCCGCGCAGCTCACGCTGACGGCCAACCTGGTCGCGACAGTGATCCAGCGCGCTGCAGTGCGCGCGCAGATCGATGCCACGCGAGAGATCGTCGCGTTAGCGGATTCGCAGCTGACGATGGTGCGCCGGCAGCAGGCGCTCGGCCAGGTCGGTACGGCCGATGTGGCGGCGCAACAGGCGCTGCTGGCCCAACTCGAAGCCACCTTGCCGCCGCTGCAAAAGCAGCAGGCGCAACAACGCAACCTGCTCGCGGTGTTGCTGGGCCGGCTGCCGAGCGACGCGGACATTCCGGAGATCGGTCTCGACGCATTGCAGCTGCCGGGTGAGCTGCCGCTAAGCCTGCCTTCGCAACTGGTCGTGCAGCGGCCCGATGTTCGCGCCGCCGAAGCCCAGTGGCACGCCGCCAATGCGCAGATCGGCGTGGCGCTGGCCGCCAGGC
>NZ_JASJXG010000022.1:0-80004 GCF_035018765.1 Variovorax sp. RTB1 | reverse complement strand
CCCCCCGCGTTCCCCGCCACGCCACCAAGATCGTCGCCACCCTCGGCCCTGCGTCCAACACGCCCGAGATCCTCGAGCAAATGATCCTGAACAAGGTCAGCGTGGTGCGGCTGAACTTCAGCCATGGCACGGCGCAGGACCACATCAATCGCGCAGCGATGGTGCGCGAGGCGGCACGCAAGACCGGGCGCGAGGTGGCGATCATGGCCGACCTGCAGGGCCCGAAGATCCGCGTCGGCAAGTTCGCCGAAGGCAAGGTCTTCTTGGAGCCGGGCGCCAAGTTCATCCTCGATGCGGCGCGCACGGAGCCAGGCGACATCAACGGCGTCGGCCTCGACTACAAAGACCTGCCGCGCGACGTCAAGCCGGGCGACAGGCTGCTGCTGAACGATGGGCTGATCGTGCTCGTGGTCGATGCGGTCAAGGGCGAGCTGGTCATGACCACTGTCAAGCTGGGCGGTGAGCTGTCGAACAACAAGGGCATCAACAAACAGGGCGGTGGACTGACCGCACCCGCGTTGACGGCCAAGGACATGGAAGACATCAAGACCGCGATGAGCTTCCAGGCTGACTACGTGGCGGTGAGCTTTCCAAAGAACGCCACCGACATGGAAATGGCGCGCCAGTTGTGCAACGTGGCGGGTTCCGAATACGGCCATCGCCCCGGCATGATCGCCAAGATCGAGCGCGCCGAGGCCATTCCCAAGCTGGAAGAAATCATCCGCGCCAGCGACGGCATCATGGTGGCGCGCGGCGACCTGGCAGTCGAGGTGGGCAACGCGGCGGTGCCGGCGCTGCAGAAAAAGATGATCCGCATGGCCCGCGAGATGGACAAGGTCGTCATCACCGCTACGCAGATGATGGAGTCGATGATCACCAACCCCGTGCCGACGCGCGCCGAGGTGAGCGACGTGGCCAACGCGGTGCTCGACGGCACCGACGCGGTCATGCTGTCGGCCGAAACCGCATCGGGCCGCTACCCGCTGGAAACCGTGCAGGAGATGAGCCGCATCTGCGAGGCCGCTGAGGCCGCCGAAGACCTGCAGCTCGACGCCGACTTCAGCGGCAAGAACTACACGCGCATCGACCAGTCGATCGCGATGGGTGCGCTGTTCACCGCGCATCACCTGGGCGCCAAGGCGATCGTGGCGCTGACCGAGTCGGGCTCGACCTTGCTCTGGATGAGTCGCCATCGTGCGCACATCCCGATGTACGCGTTGACCTCGCGACTCGCGACGCAGCGCAAGCTGGCGCTGTACCGCAACGTGCGGCCGCTTCTGATGGATTCGCAGACCGATCGCGACACCGCGCTGGAGCAAGCCGAAGCGCATCTGAAGCAGCGCGGGATCGTACAAAGCGGGGATGTATATGCGATCACCTGTGGCGAGCCGATGGGGGCGCCCGGTGGCACCAACATGTTGAAAATCTGTATCGCTAGATAGCTGCTCGCCCCCAGGTTGCTGCGCACTTCGTGTCGCAGCGCCCACCCCCTACCGGGGGCGACACCAGCGGCCTGGCGAAGCCAGTTCCGCGGTGTCTCTGGAGGGGCCTCGGCCTTCGGCCATTCGCGTTGAGGCGGGTGCGGGGACTGCGGGCGGTTGGAGGGGCGTCCTACCGGACTGGGCCGCAGAAATGTGCACGGTCACGCACCTTCCGAAACCAGTGTGCGCTCTTCTGCGTACAAGCCCGATGAACTTCACTCTTTTGCCTTTGCGTTCGCTGGCTTGCGTCGTGCTTGCCGCTTTGCTTACCGCCCTGCTGGCGGCATGTTCTCCGGTCAAGATCGTCAACGGGTTGGTGCCTACGAGCACTTACCGGTTCGAAGGGGATGTGGCTTACGGTGGCGCGGCACGGCAGCGTCTTGATATTTACAAACCGCTGGCTTCAGCGATGGTGGCCAACGCTGCGCGGCCGCTGGTAATCTTCTTCTATGGCGGCACCTGGAGCAGCGGTGATCGCGCGATGTACAAGTTCGTCGGCGAGGCGCTCGCCGCGCGGGGCGTGACGGCGGTGATTCCGGACTATGGCCTTTCGCCGGACTTTCGATACCCGGTGTTCGTGCAGGACAGTGCGCTGGCCACCAAATGGGCACTCGACAACGCGGCGCGGCTGGGCGCCGATCCAAAGCAGGTCTACGTGATGGGTCACAGTTCGGGCGGCTACAACGCGGCGATGGTCGCGCTCGATGACCGTTGGTTGGCCGATGTCGGCGCCAGCCCGAAGCAGTTGGCCGGATGGATCGCACTGGCCGGGCCGTTCGACTTTCTCCCGCCCATCGACCCACAGGTGAAAGCCGCCTTCAACTGGCCGGGCACGCCGCCAGATTCGCAACCCATGGCGCACGTCTCGGCTGCTGCACCGCGCACGCTACTTATCGCCACGACCAAAGACAAGCTGGTCGACTACGTGCAGAACACAGAGCAAATGGCAAGCCGGCTGCGTGCCGCCGGCGTACCCGTGCAGTTGCGGGAGTTCAACGACCTGAGCCATATCACGCTGATCGGTGCGGTGGCCAAGCCGCTGCAATGGCTGGGCGGTCCGGTGTTGCCGCCGATCATGGAGTTCGTGGGGTTGCCGGCAGCGCCGACTGTTTCTGCAGCCTCGGCAAAGGCCGGCGCGCGCCCGGCGAGCGGCAACTGAGTTTGTTCGCCGCACGCTGTTGCGGCTTCATCGCCGACAGGCGCGGAACGGGCCATCGATACAATCTTTCACCATCCAAATACCGCCGTGCCACGGCATGAACAAGAGAGTGACGCAGTGAATCAGGAACAACTCGACAAAGTCAGCCAAGGCAAGGGCTTCATCGCCGCACTCGATCAAAGCGGTGGCAGCACGCCAAAGGCATTGAAGCTGTACGGCATCGAAGAGAGCGCCTACAAGGGCGACGCCGAGATGTACGGCCTGGTGCATGCGATGCGCACCCGCATCGTCACCAGTCCGTCCTTCGACGGCCGCCGCGTGCTCGGCGCCATCCTGTTCGAAGCCACGATGGACCGTCAGATCGACGGCGTCGACTCGGCCGAGTACCTCTGGAAGCACAAGCAGGTCGTGCCGTTTTTGAAGGTCGACAAGGGCCTGGCGAACGAAGCCGACGGCGTGCAGCTCATGAAGCCGATGCCTGAACTCGACGCATTGCTTGCCCGCGCGGCCGGCAAAGGCGTCTTCGGTACCAAGATGCGTTCGGTGGTGAATGGTGCGAATGAAAAGGGCATCGCCGCCGTGCTCGACCAGCAGTTCGCAGTCGGCCAGCAGATCCTGAATGCCGGCCTGATGCCGATTCTGGAGCCCGAAGTTTCAATCGGCGCGGCCGACAAGGAACAGGCTGAAGCTTTGCTCAAGAAGGGTTTCATCGAGCGCCTGAATGCATTGCCCTCGGCCACGAAGGTGATGCTCAAGTTGACCATCCCGACGGTCGACGGTTTCTACAGGGAACTCGTCGCGCACCCGCAGGTGGTCCGCGTGGTGGCGCTGTCGGGCGGTTACGAGCGTGACGAAGCCAATGCGCGTTTGATGCGCAACCCCGGCATCATCGCCAGCTTCAGCCGCGCGCTGACCGAAGGCCTGAGCGCGCAGCAGTCGGATGCTGATTTCAATGCTGCGCTGGACGTTGCGATAGAGTCGATTTACCGCGCCTCCATCAGCTGAGCAGTTAGCTGATTCAAGACCGACAGTGCTTCGGCGCTGCCGGCATGCAAGCCACCGTTCGCGGTGGCTTTTTTCTGCGCGCACAATTCAGTTCCCTTGAGATTTTTCGGCGCGTCGCCTGTCCCGTTTTTGCACCGCATTTGCCCATGACCACCGTCCACACTTCCTCCATCCAGAGCCTGCCTTTGCTCGCGCGCGGCAAGGTGCGCGACAACTATGCGGTGGGCAACGACCGCATCCTGATGGTGGCGAGCGACCGGCTTTCGGCCTTCGACGTGATCATGGGCGAGCCGATTCCGGGCAAGGGCGTGATCCTCACGCAGATGGCGCTGTGGTGGTTCGACCGGCTCGGCCATCTGTGCCCGAACCACCTGACCGGCGAGGCGCCCGAAAGCGTGGTCACCGCCGACGAGGTGGCACAGGTCAAAGACCGCTCGATGCTGGTCAAGCGGCTGAAGCCGATACCGGTGGAGGCGGTTGTTCGCGGCTATCTCGCCGGCAGCGGCTGGAAGGAATACCAGGAGAACCAGGCGGTGTGCGGCGTGCCCCTGCCATCGGGCTTGCGCAATGCGAGCAAGCTGCCGCGGCCGATCTTCACGCCGGCCGCCAAGGCTGCTGCCGGCGAGCATGACGAGAACATCAGCTACGACCGCGTGGTCGAGGTGGTCGGCCCGTTGATGGCGCAGCAGATTCGCGAAACCAGCATCGCCATCTACGAAGCGGCGGCTGCGATCGCACTCGGCAAGGGAATGATCATTGCAGACACCAAGTTCGAGTTCGGCCTGGACGAAGCCGGCACGCTGGTGTTGATGGACGAAGTGCTGACGCCCGACAGCTCGCGCTACTGGCCCATCGAAGGCTACGAGGCCGCGTTCGCTGCTGGCACCAATCCGCCAAGCTACGACAAGCAATTCGTCCGTGACTGGCTCGAAGCCACGCGCATCAACGGCAAGCCCTGGGACAAGACGCCGCCGGCACCGCGCCTGCCGGCCGAAGTGATCGAAAAGACGGCGGCGAAATATCGCGAAGCGTTGCAGCGGCTGACGGGCTGACCTGTCGGCCCCGAGCGCGCTGCATGTGGTTTCTCTAGCGGCTTAGCGCGCCGTGGCGCCGGCCAATGTCGCGAGCGTCTGCCCGCTCGCGTCGATCAGCAACATCCGCCCCGGGCCCACCAGCCGATAGCTCGCTGTTGTCTGTAGCACCTGCAAAAACTGCATCTCGTTGGCAGTGCGGGCACCGTCCAGACATGCCATCTTGGTCGCGACCAACTGCGAAATCTGCAGATGGCTACCGGTCCGTGTGAAGCCACCCGAAAAGCGGTTGCAACCGCCCGAACCGGTCACCCGGCCGCTGCTTCGGTCGAACTCGATTTGTGCATCGCGCCGCGGATCGCCGCCGGCCCCGACGGGTTGATCGCCGAGTTGCACCAGCAGCCACGACGGCCCCTCGATCGGCTCGTCGAGACTGATGCCGCTGCCGCAAGCGGTAACGGCTGCAAGCATCAACGTGCCGATGGAAAGGCGTGCGAGACGAATCATCGATAGGTGCATGGCAGTGGTTCCGCGCTCAGGGTGTCAGGCAGTCAGCTCAGGATGACGCTGCTCAGGCGGCGCCGATAGGTCGCCACCGTCGGATCGACGGGTGGAATCTGTCCGTCGGCAACCTTCACCTTCGGCGGCTCGATCAGTTCGAGGATGGCGATGTAGGTCTTCCGGGCGAGTTCTTCGCTCCAGGTCTTGTCACGCATCAGGATGTCGAGCAGCTCGTCCATCGCTTCGGTCCAGCGCTGCTCGGCCATGAGCACCTGGGCGCGACCGAAGCGGGCTTCGAAGTCGCGCTTGTTGGTGGCGATCTTCGAATCGAACTCGGCCGCCTGACGCAGCTCGCCGACCGGTGGCGCCGCGAAATCGATGGCCGACATCCAGCGCTGCAGGGCGTCGAAGCGGCGCACCGCCGCGGTTTTGGCGATGACGGGTTCGAAGGCGACCTTGGCCTCATCGGTGCGGCCCTCCTGCAGCAAAAGCTTGACGAAGTCGAAGCGGGCATCGTCGTTGGCCGGATCGGTCGCGACCGCGTGTTCCAGCTTTTCGAGCGCGCCTTCGATATCGCCCTCGGCCATCGCCTGCAAGGCTGCGTCTTCTTCTTCGGCGGCTTCGAGCTCGGCCGCGGCCGGCACATGCTTGTCGAGAAACTCGCGGATTTTTTCGGCTGGCAGGGCGCCGACGAAGCCGTCGACCGGCTGGCCGTCCTTGAACATCACGCAGAACGGAATGCTGCGCACGCCGAACATCTGGCTCAGCTGCGCCGAAATCTGCGGCACGGCGTCGGCATCGAGTTTGGCCAGCCTGAAGCGGCCGGCGTATTCGACTTCGAGTTTTTCGAGCACCGGGCCGAGCTGCTTGCACGGGCCGCACCATTCGGCCCAGATGTCGAGCAGCACCGGGATCGGCGTCGAGCCTTCGACGAGTTCGGACTGAAAGTTTTCGAGGGTGATGTCGATCATCGGGAATACGTAAGGGTGAAACGTAAAATTGAAACCATGAACGAATCCATTCAGGTCGGTGTGGTGATGGGCTCGAGCTCCGATTGGGAGACGATGCACAACGCGGTCGAGATTCTCGTGCAATTCGGCATCCGTTACGAAGCGCGCGTGGTGTCGGCCCACCGGATGCCGGACGAACTGTTCGCGTATGCCGAATCCGCTGCCGGCCGGGGGCTCGCTGCGATCATCGCCGGCGCAGGCGGCGCGGCCCATTTGCCCGGCATGCTGGCAGCCAAGACCACCGTGCCTGTCCTCGGCGTGCCGGTCGCCAGTAAGCATCTGCAAGGTGTGGATTCGCTCTACAGCATCGTGCAGATGCCCAGGGGCGTGCCGGTCGCGACCTTCGCCATCGGCAACGCGGGCGCGGCCAACGCGGCGCTCTTCGCGGTGGCGATGCTGGCGGTCAACGATGCGCGGATGCGCGCGAAGCTCGACGCCTTCCGCGCCCGGCAGACCGAAGCGGCCAGCGCGATGACGCTGCCACCGGCCGGCTACGAAAGCGCTGGCGTGATCGCGCTGGCGACGCAAGGCCCGCAGGGCGGGAGCGCGCTGTGATTCGCGGTCTGCCGCTGATGCCCGGCACCACGCTGGGTGTGCTGGGCGGTGGCCAGCTGGCCCGAATGTTCGTGCACGCGGCGCAGCGCATGGGCTACTTCACCGCAGTGCTCGACCCCGACACCGCCAGCCCGGCCGGCCGCGTCAGCCACCACTTCATCCAGACCGACTACATCGATGTCGATGGACTTGCGCGGCTCGCCGGTCTTGCCGACGCCATCACGACCGAGTTCGAGAACGTGCCCGCACCGTCGCTCGACCACCTGGCAGCCGCCAGGCCCGTCGCACCCGCTGCAGCATCCGTCGCCATCGCGCAAGACCGTATCGCCGAGAAGGCGCACTTCGCCCGCTGCGGCGTGCCGTGCGCACCGTATGCGGTGATCGAGTCGGTAGCCCAGCTCGACGCCGTGGCCGACGATCTGCTGCCCGGCATCCTGAAAACAGCGCGCCTCGGCTACGACGGCAAGGGCCAGCGCCACGTGACGACTCGCGCCGAGCTCGCCGATGCCTGGGCCGACACCGGCAGCGTCGCCTGCGTTCTCGAAAAACGATTGCCGCTCGAATTCGAATGCTCGGTCCTCGTGGCACGCGGGCACGACGGCCAGGTCGTCAACTTTCCGGCGCAGCGCAACCTGCATCGTGACGGCATTCTTGCCGTCACCGAGGTGCATGAAGGCAACATGCCGGCCGATCTGGCGGCGCGTGCCATCGCGGCGACCAAGTCGATCGCCACCGGGCTCGACTACGTCGGCGTGCTGTGCGTCGAATTTTTCGTGCAGGCCGACGGCGCGCTGGTCGTCAATGAGATGGCACCGCGCCCGCACAACAGCGGTCACTACACGATGGACGCGTGCGACCTGTCGCAGTTCGAGTTGCAGGTGCGCACCCTCGCCGGTCTGCCGTTGACGCAGCCGCGCCAGCACAGCCCGACGGTCATGCTCAATCTGCTTGGCGATCTGTGGTTCAGGAACGAGAGCAGCAGCCCATCGGCCGACGAGCCGATGGAGCCTGAATGGGCGGACGTGCTGGCGCTGTCAGGGGTGCACTTGCATCTTTACGGCAAGACGGAGGCGCGGCGCGGTCGCAAGATGGGGCACCTGAACATCACTGGCGCGGACATCGACGAAGTGCGCGGCACGGCGGATTTCGCAGCCGCATTGCTGGGGCTTCCGATTCCGTTGTCCGAGTGATCGTGCACACCTCGCTTCGCCGAAGAGGCTGCCAATGATCAGGGATGGGACAACGCCCGACGCCCTGCACGACGCAGCGCTCGTGCTGCGAGCCGGCGGGCTGGTCGGCTTTCCGACCGAGACGGTGTACGGGCTGGGCGCCGACGCGAGCAGCGATGCGGCGGTGGCCGGTATCTTCAAGGCCAAGGGCCGGCCGAGCGACCATCCGCTGATCGTCCACATCGCGGCCGGTATCAAGGGCGAAGAATCGCTGTCGCGCTTTGCGCAGCCGCTACCGCCGTTCGCCAAAGCGCTCGCCGATGCTTTCTGGCCCGGCCCGCTGACGCTGGTCGTCACGCGGCAGCCCGGCGTTGGCGCCGCCGCCGCCGGCGGACAAGACACCATCGGTCTGCGCTGTCCGGCGCACCCGGTCGCGCAGGCCCTGCTGGTCGCCTGCGCCGAGTTGGGCGTTCCCGGCCTGGCCGGCCCGAGCGCCAATCGGTTCGGCCGGGTCAGCCCCACCACCGCGCAGCACGTGCACGAGGAGTTCGGCGACGCGTTGCTGGTGCTCGACGGCGGCGCGTGCGAGGTCGGTATCGAATCGACCATCGTCGATTGCAGCCGCGGCGCGCCGGTGCTGCTGCGGCCCGGCGTCATCACGCGTGCGCAAATCGAAGCGGCCTGCGGCCAGCCGCTCCGCAGCAAGCAAGAGCTGGCGTCGCCCGATCCGCGCGCATCGGGCACGCTCGAATCGCACTACGCCCCGGCCGCCAAGCTGCGCTTGATGGACGCACGCGCCATGCAGACCGCGCTCGACGTGCTCGGCGCCAATGCGCGCCACATCGCGGTGTGGTCGCGCAGCGTGCTCAGGAGCCCGTCGCCGCACATCGTGCGACGGCGCATGCCCGACGACGCGGTCGCCAGCGCGCACCAGTTGTTCGCCGTGCTGCGGGCCTTCGATGCACAGGGCGTGAGGCTGATATGGGTCGAAACGCCACCGGCCGACGCCGAGTGGGAAGGCGTGCGCGACAGGCTGCAGCGCGCCGCAGCCTGAATCAGCCAGTCAGTTTCAGTCCTGGGTCGCCCAGTCGACCAGTGCATCGAACGCCGGCCGTGCCGCACTCGCATTGGCGTGGTTGGCGATGGCGATCACGATGTAGCGCCGACCGCTGGCGCCATCGACAAAGCCCGCTACGCCCGCCGCGTCACGCAGCGTGCCCGTCTTCAGGTGCGCCGCGCCGCCCGAGCGCAGTGCGCGCTTGCGCAGCGTGCCGTCGACGCCGGAGGCCGGCAGCGAAGACATCAGCTCCGACATGGCCGGAGAGCGCCAGGCCACCTGCAGCATCTTGGCCAGCGCGGCGGCGGTGATGCGCTCGTTGCGCGACAGGCCCGAGCCGTTGTCGAACACCGGCTGGCCTTCGCCGGTGCCGATGCGGTCGTTCCACCATTGCTTGACCGTGTCGCGCGCGCCGTCGAGCGTGCCGCGGTTTTTTTGCTGCAGACCGAGCGTCAGGAAGAGCTGCTGCGCCATCACGTTGTTGCTGTACTTGTTGATGTCGCGAATCACCTCCGCGAGCGGCGGCGAGGCGACTTCGAATGCCGGCTTGAGCCCGGCCGGCACCCGGCCTTCGCGCACCTGGCCCTTGAGCTGGCTGCCCATTTCGCTCCACAGCCCGCCGATGGCTCGCACCGCGTAGCTGCGCGGGTCGGCGTACGCAACGGCCCAGACCTTTTCACCGCAACTTGCGGGGTAGCTGCCGGCAAAGCCGATGCGTGCGCCATCGGCGTAGTCGGCGGCGAGCGTGGCGCGGTAATCGCCGCAGTCGCCGGCCGACAGCGGCACCGTGCGCTGCATCGTCACGCCAGTCAGTGACGGCTCGAAGTTGACCTGGGCCGTTTGCGCGGCGCGGTTCGGCACGAAGGTCATCACGACCGACTTGTAGTTGAGCAGCAGCGCGTCGGGCGCCACGTTGTAGGGGCGCAAGCCTTCGCCGTCGAACGCGGCCGGATCGGCCTCCACGGTGTCGAATGCGCTGCGGTCGAGCACGATGTCGCCCGCGATGCTGTTGATGCCCAGCCCCTGAATGCGCCGCAGCAGCAGCCACATGCGCTCGATCACCAGCTTGGGGTCGCCCTGGCCCTTGATGTACAGGTTGCCGTTGAGCACGCCGTTGACGATGGGCCCATCGACGTAGACGGGCGTGGTCCAGGTGAAGGCCGGGCCGAGCAGGTCGAGCGCGGCATAGGTCGTGACCAGCTTCATGATCGATGCCGGATTGACTGGCACTTGGGTGCGCCAGGCGAGCCGCGGCGGGCGCACGCCATCGGCATCGGCGACCAACATGACGACCGCATCGCGCGGCACTTTGGCGCGCGTCAGGGCGGCATCGACTTCAGACGGGAGCGCTTGCGCAGTGGCGTGCGCGATGGCGGCCAGGGCACATGCGAAAACGACGGCTTGGCGCCAGGGCTTGGGAAGGGCGAAAGGCATCGCCGGATTATCCCGGCCGGCCCGCGCCTCGATAATCGCCGCATGCCCAAATTGCTTGCCTTCGACACCAGCACCGACCAGTTGTCGGTCGCGGTGCAGCACGGCGACTTGCTCTTCGAGCACAGCGGTGCCGGCGGGGCGCAGTCGTCGACCACGCTGCTGCCGCTGGTCCTGCAACTGCTTGCCCAGGCCGGGCTCACGCTGCGCGAGCTCGACGCGATCGCCTTCGGTCGCGGGCCCGGATCGTTCACCGGGTTGCGCACCGCGTGTGCGGTGGCGCAGGGGCTGGGTTTCGGCGCCGATGTGCCGCTGCTGCCGGTCGACACCCTGCATGCGGTGGCCGAAGAAGCGCGCCATCGTTTCGGCGCGACGCGGGTGGTGGCGGTGCTCGATGCGCGGATGGACCAGGTTTATGCGGCGCGTTACGTGTTCGATGGCCAAAACGAACTGGGCGATGGCAGCCGAGCCGAGGCCTGTCGCACCAAGATCAGCGATCTCGCCGACTTAGGCGAAGCACAGCTGCTGGCGCCCGAAGCGCTGGTCGTCCCGCCCGGTTTCGCGCTCGCCGGCAACGCCTTTCCCGCCTACGGCGAGCGTCTGGCAGCCGGCACCGCGCGCCATCCGGTACTGCCGACTGCCGTCGCCATGCTGCGGCTGGCACCTGCACTGCTCGTGGCCGGCCGCGCCGTCGCCCCGGCCGACGCCGCACCGCTGTACGTCCGCGATAAAGTCGCCCAGACCACCGAAGAACGGGCCGCCCTTAAAGCTGGCGCCGTTGTTGCTACTGCATTGAAATGAGCGCCGTCCTCCAGCCCCTCGAAGCCCGGCTTGAACCACTGACCGCCGATTGGATCGACACGGTCTGCGCGGTCGAGCGCACTGCGTACAGCCATCCCTGGACGCCGACCAACTTTTCCGACTCGATGACGGCCGGCTATCACTGCCAGTTGCTGATGGGCGGCGACACGCTCATTGGCTACTTCGTTGCCATGAAGGGCGTCGATGAGGTCCATCTGCTCAATTTCACCGTCGCGCCGGCCTTTCAGCGCCAAGGCTGGGCGCCGTTGATGCTCGAGGCGCTCGGCGGCTGGGCGCGTGCCCAATCGGCGCAATGGCTCTGGCTGGAAGTACGCCAGAGCAACCAGCGCGCCCTGGACATCTACGCTCGCAAGGGCTTCCGCCGCGTCGGCATTCGCAAGGCCTACTACCCCGACCTCGGCAATCGTCGCGAAGACGCGGTGGTGATGAGCCTCAGGCTCGACGAGACCGGCAGCGCCTGGGGCGCGTTGCAATGACCGAAGCGACGATGCAGCTCGATGCACGCCAGCGCGCCATGCTCGAAGAAATGGGCGTCAAGGTCTGGTGGCCGACGGCGGAGCGAATGGCGGCAACTGCGGCGCCTGAGGTGGTAGAGCCCGTGGCGAGCCGCTCGCGCGCAGCGGCTCCGGCAGAGTCTTTGCCTCCCGCCACTGCTACCGCGGCAACGCCTGCGGCCCGGCGCGCGCCCGGTGCGGCGCAGGCTGCTGCAGTCCTGATCGAACCCGCGATCCGTCTCTACGACGGTAGCGGCCCCCCTGAAAACGGCTGGCTGCTGGTGGTCGACACGCCCCCCTCGGCCGACGGCCGCCACGACGACGAGCCCTTTGCCGGCGAGGCTGGGCGCCTGCTGCAGAACATGCTGCGTGCGCTGCAACTCGATCGCGGGACGGCGCCGGTGCATCTGGCGCGCGTTCACCGCAGCGCCACCGGTGCGCCGCCAGGCGACGTGGCGCCGCTCCGCACCGGCTTCGCCGCGCAGGCTGCCTCGCTGGCACCCCGGCTCGTGCTGGCGCTGGGGCCGCTCTCGACCCAGGGTCTGATGCAAAGCGACGAGCCCCTTGGCAAGTTGCGCGGCCGCGTTGCACAAGTACAAGTCGATCAAGGCGTGGCGGAAACCCCGCTGGTCGCCAGCTATCACCCGATCTATCTCTTGCGCAATCCGGCCGACAAGGCCAAGGCTTGGGCCGACCTCTGTCTGGCCGCCGCCGAGTTCGAGCGCGTCGCTTCCTAGAATCGGGCCATGACATTTCTCGACAAGTTGCGCGCCGCCGAGCGCCAGAACGGCTCGCTCCTATGCGTCGGCCTCGATCCGGAGCCGGCCCGCTTTCCGGCAGGCCTCAAAGGCGACGCCAGCAAGATCTACGACTTTTGCGCCCGCATCGTCGACGCCACTGCCGACTTGGCGATCGCCTTCAAGCCGCAGATCGCTTACTTCGCCTCGCACCGCGCCGAAGGCCAGCTCGAGCAGTTGATGGAGCACTTGCGCCGCAACGTGCCGCATGTCCCGGTCATCCTCGACGCCAAGCGTGGCGACATCGGCTCGACCGCTGAGCAATATGCGCGTGAGGCTTTCGAGCGTTACGGCGCGGATGCGGTCACGTTGTCGCCTTTTATGGGATTCGATTCCGTCGAGCCGTATCTCCGGCACGACGGCAAAGGTGCCTTTCTGCTGTGCCGAACGAGCAACCCGGGCGGTGCCGATCTGCAGGGCCAGCGACTCGCCGGCATAAAAGGAGAACCTTTTTTGTATGAACACGTTGCACGGCTCGCGCAAGGTCCATGGAATTTGAACGGACAACTCGGCCTTGTCGTCGGCGCGACGTACCCGGCAGAAATAGAACGGGTGCGTGCTTTAGCGCCGACGGTTCCGTTACTTATCCCGGGCGTCGGAGCCCAAGGTGGTGACGCCGTTGCAACTGTCCGCGCAGGTTGGCGAAGCGATGCGCCGATCGTCGTCAATTCGTCGCGCGCAATCTGTTACGCCTCTGACAAAGACGACTTTGCGGCGGCGGCAAGGGCTGTCGCCCTGCAGACCCGAAACGCGCTCGAAGCAGCCAAAAACTGACCGACATTTTTCGGCACGCGCAATGCCGAGTTGTATCGATTTGACGAAAAAAGTCACATTTTCTTACAGTCCTTGTCCTACAGACGTCCTTTAGAGTTCCGGTGGCCCACCCATGGTCGGGCACGGCATTTGCCTTGAGCGGAGTGACGCAACAGCGTCGAGGACGAGGAAACCCATGGTCGAAGACTTGCAGACCGGTCGCGAAATCGCGACCGAAGAGACAACGCGCGCCCTTTCGTCAAACGAAAGTTCTGGCAGCACACCCAGCGAAGCTGGACACGGCAGCCGGCTCTCGCTGACGGCGGCACTGGCGGCCGCGGCGGCTCTCGCCGCATGCGGCGGTGGCGGCGGTGGAGGCAGCAGTGGCGCTGTCTTTCTGGCCGCCGGTGGCACCAACGGAGCCACCTCGACCGGAAGCACCCAGGTCGCGGCCGGGTCTCTCACCGCACTGCAAAACACGCCGACCGCCGGCACCTACATCTACACCACCGCCAAGACCGACGACGAGGCTGCGCGCTTCTTGTTGCAGGCGCAGTTCTCGGCGACGGAAACCGACATCGCGGCGGTCCGCGCGAAGGGCTACCTGACCTGGATCGGCGAGCAGGCCGACCTCGCGCCTTCGCAAACCGGCTGGCAATGGCTCGCCAGCAAGCCTTACAACACGGCCTACACCGACAACATGATCTGGAACCAGCTCATGTCGTCACCGGACGGGTTCCGCAAGCGCATGGCGATGGTCTTCTCCGAGATCTTCGTGGTGTCGGCCAATGACATCGGATCGAGCTGGCCCGACATGATGATGGCGCAGTACTGGGACACGATGGTCGCAAGCGTGACCACCAATTTCCGCAAGCTGCTCGAAGACATCACGCTGAATCCGGCGATGGGCTTCTACCTCAACACGCGCGGCAACATGAAAGAGAATTCGTCCGGTCGCCAGCCCGATGAAAACTTTGGCCGCGAAGTCATGCAGTTGATGACGCTGGGGCTGTATCAGCTCAATGCCGACGGCAGCATCAAGCGTGCGGCCGACGGCACGCCGCTCGACACGTACACGCAAGACGACGTGACCAATATCGCGCGGGTCTTCACCGGCTACGACCTCGACATCAAGACGGCCGAAAAAGGCGCCTTCGCGCCACCGGGCCAGACCTACACGATCGAAAGCAACCAGTGGACCCAACGGCCCATGGTGTTGACCGAAAACAACCATTCGACGATGGCGTCGAACTTTCTCGGCACCACGATCGCGGCCGGTACCAAGGGTGCCGCTTCACTGAAGACGGCGCTCGACACGCTGACCAATCATCCGAACACCGCGCCCTTCATCTGCAAGCAGCTGATCGAGCGGCTCATTACCAGCAACCCGAGCGCGGCCTACATCGCACGCGTCGCGGCCGTGTTCGCCGACAACGGTGCCGGTGTTCGTGGCGACATGAAGAGCGTCTTCGCTGCCGTGTTGCTCGATAACGAAGCACGCAGCCCGGCCGGTCTGACCGACCCCAACTTCGGCCGCCTGCGCGAACCGATGCTGCGCCTCGTGCAATGGGCACGCAGCTTCGGCGTGACCTCGGTCAAAGACACCTGGAGAGTCGACAACACCTCGGATGCGGCCAATCGGCTCGGCCAGAGCCCGCTGCGCTCGCCTTCGGTGTTCAATTTTTTCAGGCCCGGTTATGTGCCGCCGTCGACGGTGCTGGCCAGTGAAGGCAAGGTCGCGCCGGAGTTCCAGTTGGTCAACGAGACCAGCGTCGGCGGGTACCTCAACTACATGCAGAACATCCTTCAGAACGGTTACGACACCAAGGATGTGAGCGCGAGCTACACGGTCGAAAAATCGCTGGTGTTCGATGCAGCCGCACTCGTGCGCCGGCTCAACCTCGTGATGTGCGCCAACCAGCTTTCGGCGGCCACGGTGATGCTGATCACCAATGCGCTCGCGACGCCGCCCATCCCGGCCGGCAGCACCAACGACACCCTCAAGAACAACCGCATCTACGCGGCGATTTTGATGGTGCTGGCCTCCCCCGAATACCTGATCCAGAAATAGGCGCTCCCATGCATTACATCGACCCGAAGGGCCATTCGCGCCGAGCGTTTCTGAAGCGTTCCAGTTCCCTGGCATTGGCTGGCACTGCCATGCCGTTCGCGCTCAACCTGGCCACCATGGGTGAGGCCGCTGCGCAGACCGCCACCGACTACAAGGCGCTTGTCTGCGTGTTTTTGTACGGTGGCTGCGACTACGCCAACACCGTCGTTACCTACGACGACGACAGCTACGGCAAGTACAGCACCATCCGCGGCGGCGTTCAGTCGGCCGGCGGCATCGCGATCGCGAAGGCCGACTTGGCCGCCACCGCGCTCAGCCCCACCACGCCGCTGTCGGGCAATCGCCAATACGCATTGCACCCGTCGATGACGGCGATGAAGAGCCTCTTCGATGCCGGCAATGCGGCGGTGCAGCTCAACGTCGGACCGCTGGTCGTGCCGCTCAGCCGCGCCGGTTTCAACAACAGCAACAAGAAGCTGTTTCCGCAACCGCCCAAGCTCTTCTCGCACAATGACCAGCAGTCGACATGGCAATCGTCGTCGCCCGAAGGCTCGACCGTGGGATGGGGCGGCAACATCGGCGACCTAGTGCTCGGGCAGAACAGCAACTCGCTCTTCACCTGCATTTCGGTCTCAGGCAATGCGGTGTTTTTGTCGGGCGACAGTGCGCTGCAATACCAGGTGAGCAGCGGCGGTGCCGTGCGCATCAACAGTGTGAGTCCGGCCTCTGGCACCACTTTGTACGGCTCGGCTACGGTCAAGTCGGCGATGCAGGCGCTGACCCAACAAACCCGCACGCACAAGCTCGAGAACGAATACAACAAAGTCACCAAGCGCGCGGTGGAGGCTGAAGGCACGGTGACGACCGCCATCGCACTGCCCTATGCCGCCGGGACGTTTCCGGTGCCGCCCACCAACCTCGGCAACCAACTCGCCATGGTGGCGCGCCTGATTCGCGGACGCGCTACGACGGGCGCCAAGCGCCAGGTGTTCATGGTGTCGACGGGCGGCTTCGACCTGCACGACAACCTGATCAACAACCAGGCGCCGTTGTTGAAGCAAGTGAGCGACGCCATGGCCAGCTTTCATGCGGCGATGGTTGCCGAAAACCTCGGCGACAAGGTCACTGCCTTCACAGCATCCGATTTCGGCCGCACGCTCGCATCGAACGGCGACGGCGCCGACCATGGTTGGGGCAACCACCACTTCGTGGTCGGCGGCGCGGTCAGAGGCAACATGATCTACGGTGCGCCGCCACCAGTGAGCATCAACAACACCTCCACGCTCGACGGCTACGAAGGTCACGTCGGCCAGGGCCGCTTGATCCCGACCACCTCGGTCGATCAGTACGGCGCAACCATGGGCAAGTGGTTCGGCCTGAACGATGCGCAACTGCTCGACATCCTCCCCAACTTGAAGAACTTCAACGGCAATACGCTGGTGGTGAACGGCACGACCTACACCTACCCGCGCGATGTCGGCTTCATGAAGCCGGCCTGACGTTCACCGGCGACCCCGGCGCAGCGACCGCACCGAGGCCGCCGATGAACAGATCCGCCACGATCGGCCCCATCGCCGCATGGTCGAGGTCGCCGCCCGGCTTCATCCAGGTGAACATCCAGTTGATCATGCCGAAGAGCAGCATGGTCAGCGGCTTTGACAGCGCCTTGCCCGGCTTGTCTCCGCGCATTTCGGCCACCGCTTTAGCGAAACCGGCGACCACCTTGCGCTCCTTGCCGAGCACGCGCTCGCGGTCGGTCGGCTCCAGGAACTTGACGTCTTCGGTCAGCACGCGGTGCGCGTCCTGCGCATCGGCATATTCCGCGACGATGCGCTGGATGAAGTGCCGCAAGCGCGCTTCGCCCTGCAGCGCAAGGCTGGCTTCGTCTTCCACCAGTGCCGACAGTCGCGACACGTGGTCGTCCGCAATGCTGACGAGCAGCGTGTATTTGTCGCGGTAGTAGTGATACAGCGTCGCCTTCGACAGCCCACAGGCCTCGGCCACCTGGTTCATCGACGTCGACGGATAGCCGCGCTGCGCGAACAGGCCGGCCGCGCGCGCCAGGATCATGTCGCGCTGGTCGTCGTAGTTGGCGGCTCTTCCGCGTGCCATCGGGTCAGTCCGCTTTTGCGCTGCGCTTGGTGTCGACCAGCGAGCGAACGGACGAGCGCTGAACGGTCGGCCGGTTGGGTTCGACGACGGTGAGCGGCTGTACTTCGACCAGGCTGGCGAGGCAGCGGCGCGCGAGCGCCTGATAGGTCAGGGTGCCTTCAAGCTTCCATGCGATCTCGGCGTCGCTCAGTTCGCGTTTGACCTTGGCCGGCATCCCGGCGACCAGGCTGCGCGGCGGAATCTTCATGCCGGCAGGCACGAAAGCGCAGGCCGCGACGAAGGATGCTTCACCGACTTCGGCCTCGTCCATCACCACCGCGTTCATGCCGACCAGCGCATCGCGCCGCACGATGCAGCTGTGCAACACCGCGCCGTGGCCGATGTGGCCGTTCTCCTCGATGACCGTGTCCTGCAGCGGAAAGCCGTGCACCACGCAGGTGTCCTGCACGTTGGAGCCGGTCTTCATCACGATGCGGCCGAAGTCGCCGCGCAGGCTGGCCAGCGGTCCGACGTAGCAGCCCGGGCCCACGATCACGTCGCCGATGAGCACGGCGGTTGGGTGCACGTAGGCGGTCGCATCGACCACGGGCACGACGCCTTCGATGGCATAGCAGGGCATGTTTTGTCTCCTCAGGGTTTGCACCGACGTCAATGCGACGGCGGGGGCTTGCGCCACCCGATCGACGAATCTTAAAATCTACCGAACGGTCGGTCAATAGTGTTTTTGCCGAGCGATGGAGATACACCACGATGACGGAGCCTTCGATACTTGCAGCCCGAAGCGGCGCGATCGCCACGCTGACGCTCAGCCGTCCGGCCGCGATGAACAGCTTCACCACCGCCATGCACGCCGAGCTGATTGCTGCGCTGAACGCTGCGGCCGACGATGCCGATGTGCGTTGCGTCGTCATCACCGGCGCTGGACGCGGCTTCTGCGCCGGGCAGGATCTGAGCGATCCGATGGCTGCGCCCGGCAAAGACCTCGGCCAGCTGATCACCGGCACTTACGCGCCACTGGTCGAACGTATCCGCGCCATGCCGGTGCCGGTGATCGCAGCCGTCAACGGCGTCGCGGCGGGTGCCGGCGCCAACCTCGCGCTTTGCTGCGACTTCGTGATCGCGGCGCGCTCGGCCAGCTTTATCCAGGCGTTCTCCAAGATCGGCCTCGTGCCCGACACCGGCGGCACGTGGCTGCTGCCGCGCTCGGTAGGCAATGCGCGTGCGCTCGGACTTGCGATGCTCGGCGACAAGGTGCCGGCTGCCGAAGCCGCCACGATGGGAATGATCTGGCAATGCGTCGAAGACGCTGCGCTCGTCGACACCGTCACCGCCTTGGCGACGCGCCTCGCCGGCATGCCGACGCAGGCGTTGGTCGCGACGCGACAAGCGCTGTCGGCAGCGCAAGACATGAACCTGGCCGGTGCGCTCGCCAACGAAGCGCAGCTGCAAAGCCGCTTTGGCGCCGCACACGATTACCTCGAAGGCGTCGACGCTTTCCGCAACAAGCGCGCGCCGCGCTTCACCGATCGCTGAAGCATGCCAACGTTGCAGCCGACACCGCAGCAAACCGCCGAGCGCGTGGCCGAGGGCATGTTGCGCCGCGACCGCGCGACCCGCACATTGGGCATGGCGGTGCTCGCGATTGCGCCCGGCGCGGCAACGCTGGCGATGCGTGTGCGCGAAGACATGCTCAATGGCCACGACACCTGCCACGGTGGCTTTATCGCAACGCTCGCCGATTCGGCTTTCGCTTTCGCTTGCAACTCGTACGACGAGCTCACGGTGGCGTCGTCGTTCGGCATCGACTTCATTGCACCGGCGCGGCAAGGCGACCAGCTCACTGCAAGCTGCATCGAGATTTCCAAGAGCGGCCGTACCGGCGTCTACGACACCGAAGTGACCAACCAGCGCGGTGAGC
Source organism: Variovorax sp. RTB1 (assembly GCF_035018765.1). Classification (NCBI taxonomy): domain Bacteria; kingdom Pseudomonadati; phylum Pseudomonadota; class Betaproteobacteria; order Burkholderiales; family Comamonadaceae; genus Variovorax; species Variovorax sp. RTB1. Next base: position 60,638 of record NZ_JASJXG010000022.1, on the reverse strand, counting down.
GCATCGCGGTGTTCCGCGGCCGCTCGCACACCCTGAAAGGCAGGCCAGCGGTAAAGCCGATCGCAACAGCGACCGCGCCCGAAACCGTGGCCGCTGCGGGAGACACCCCATGACCGCGAAGCGCCCCGAACCCGGCGACCTGTCGCCGATCGAAATCGCCAGCCGCGACGAGATCGTCGCGCTGCAGTTGCAACGCATGCAGGCGACGCTGCAACGCGCCTACGACCATGTGCCGCACTACCGCAAAGCCTTCGACGCCGAGGGCGTGAAGCCCGGCGACCTGAAGCAACTGAGCGACCTTGCGAAGTTCCCGTTCACGGTGAAGGGCGACCTGCGCGACAACTACCCGTTCGGCATGTTCGCGGTGCCGCGCACGCAAGTTGCACGCATCCATGCGTCCTCGGGCACGACCGGCAAACCTACGGTGGTTGGCTATACGAAGAACGACATCGACATCTGGGCCGACCTGGTCGCGCGCTCGATTCGTGCGGCCGGTGGCCGGGCCGGCGACATGATCCATGTCGCCTACGGATACGGCCTTTTCACCGGCGGCCTGGGTGCGCACTACGGGGCCGAGCGGGCCGGTTGCACCGTCATCCCGATGTCGGGCGGGCAGACTGAAAAACAGGTGCAGCTCATCCGCGACTTCAAACCCGACATCATCATGGTGACGCCCAGCTACATGCAGGTGATCATGGAAGAGTTCGTACGCCAGGGCGTCGATCCGCGCAGCAGCGGCCTCAAGATCGGTATCTTCGGCGCCGAGCCGTGGACCGAAGCGATGCGCCACGACATCGAGAACAAGGCCGGCATCGACGCCGTCGATATCTATGGTCTGTCAGAAGTGATGGGCCCCGGTGTCGCAAGCGAGTGCATCGAAAGCAAGGATGGTCCGGTGGTGTGGGAAGACCACTTCTACCCTGAGATCATCGACCCCGACACCGGCGAGTTGTTGCCCGATGGCGAAGAGGGCGAGCTGGTCTTCACCTCGCTCACCAAAGAGGCGATGCCCGTCATCCGCTATCGCACGCGCGACCTCACCCGGCTGCTGCCGCCGACCTCGCGATCCTTCCGCCGCATGGGCAAGATCGTCGGGCGGAGCGACGACATGATGATCATTCGCGGCGTCAACGTGTTCCCGACGCAGGTCGAAGAAATCGTGCTCGCGCACCAGCGGCTGTCGGGCCTCTATCAAGTGCACGTGAGCCGCGACGGCCTGCTCGACCAGGTCGAAGTGCACTGCGAGCTGCAGCCCACCGGAAGCGCGATCACCGAAGGCGACCGCAGCGCGATCGCGCAGTGGGTGCAGCACCGCGTGAAGACGCTGATCGGCATTTCGACGCAGGTGCGCGTGTTCGATCCGAACAGCATCGAGCGCGCTCAAACCGGCAAGGCGCGGCGCGTGGTCGATACGCGCCCACATTGAACACAGGAGACACCATGTACACGCAAGCGATGGACACGATGGGCAAGGACGGTAGTGATGCCGATGGCAAGAAGAAGGCCATTCGCTCGGCCGAAGAGATGCGCCTCGAAGAGCGCTTCGATGCGCACATCGATGCCGGCGATTTCATCGAGGCCAAGGACTGGATGCCAGACCATTACCGCAAGACGCTGGTGCGGCAGATCAGCCAGCACGCGCATTCGGAGATCGTCGGCATGCTGCCCGAAGGCAACTGGATCTCGCGCGCGCCGACCTTGAAGCGAAAGGCGATCTTGCTGGCGAAGGTGCAGGACGAGGGCGGCCACGGCCTTTACTTGTATGCCGCAGCCGAGACGCTGGGCACCTCGCGCGACCAGATGTTCGATGCGCTGCACACGGGCAAAGCCAAGTACAGCTCGATCTTCAATTACCCGACGTTGACGTGGGCCGACATGGGCACCATCGGCTGGTTGGTCGATGGCGCGGCGATCATGAACCAGGTGCCGATCTGCCGCTGCTCGTACGCACCGTATGCCCGCGCGATGATCCGCATCTGCCGCGAAGAAAGCTTCCATCAGCGCCAGGGCTATGAAGCGCTGCTGACCATGATGACGCAAGGCACCGACGCGCAAAAGGCGATGGTGCAAGACGCGGTCAACCGCTGGTGGTGGCCGTCGATCATGATGTTCGGCCCGCCTGACGATCAGTCGCCCAACTCGGCGCAATCGATGCGCTGGGGCATCAAGCGGTTCTCGAACGACGACCTGCGGCAGAAGTTCATCGACGCCGCCGTCGAGCAGGCGCGCATCCTCGGCGTGACCTTGCCCGACCCGGACCTGAAGTGGAACGAAGAGCGCCAGGCACACGACCACGGCACCATCGACTGGAGCGAGTTCTGGCGTGTCGTTGGTGGCGACGGGCCGTGCAATCGCGAACGTCTGGCAACGCGTGTCAAAGCGTGGGACGACGGTGCATGGGTGCGCGAGGCAGCGATGGCGCACGCGCAGAAGCAGCCGATGAAGGAGGCCGCATGACGAACGAAGTTGCGACTGCCCACGTGGCTGCTCAACCGGAGTGGCCGCTGTGGGAAGTCTTCGTGCGGAGCAAGGCGGGGCTCGATCACAAGCACTGCGGCAGCCTGCATGCGGCCGACCCGAAGATGGCGATCCAGATGGCGCGCGACGTGTACACGCGGCGGCAAGAAGGCAGCAGCATCTGGGTCGTGCGCTCCGACCAGATCGTCGCCAACGACCCGGGCGACAAGGCCGCGTATTTCGATCCGGCGGAAGACAAGGTGTATCGGCACCCGACGTTCTATGCGTTGCCCAAAGCTGTCGATCACATGTGAGCGTCCCCCGCCCTTCGGGCTCCTCCTTTATTTCGCTGCGGAGAGCACACCATCAACGTGATCCTTGTTCAAAGCGCTCTGATCACCGCCAGGCACAAGACAACCCGTAGCACAACGGGAGCTACTAACAATGCAATCCTCCATCGAACTCGATCGCAAGCCCGCCACGCAATACCTGCTGCGCATCGGCGATACCTGCCTCATCCTCGCCCAGCGTTTGGGCGAGTGGTGTGGTCATGCGCCGGTGCTCGAAGAAGACATCGCAATGGCCAACATCGCGCTCGATCTGCTCGGCCAGGCGCGTGCGGTGTTGACCCGTGCCGGCGAGTTGGAAGACACGCCGCACGACGAAGACCAGCTTGCGTTTCTGCGCAACGAGCGCGACTACCTCAATCTCACGATGGTCGAGTTGCCGCGCGGTGACTTCGCGTTCAGCGTGCTGCGCAACACGATGATCGCGACCTGGCTCAAGCTGCTGTGGGAACGGCTCGCGACGTCGAGCGATGCGGAACTCGCGGCCATTGCCGGCAAGGCGGTGAAGGAGGCGCGCTACCACCAGCAGCACTCGGGTGACTGGGTCGTGCGACTGGGCGACGGCACCGATGAGTCGCGCCGCCGGATTGAGACTGCGCTGGCCGACCTGTGGCGTTACGTGCCCGAACTGTTCGACACCGACGTGATCGACGATGAAGCGAGCGCTGCTGGCATCGGCCCGCGCTGGGCTGATCTTCAGACAGCCTGGATGGCCGACATGAAGCTCATCCTCGACGAAGCCGGCTTGACGATGCCGAAAGATTCCGCCTTCCGCAGCGACGGCAAGCGGGGCCGGCACAGCGAGCACATGGGTTTCATCCTGGCAGACATGCAGTACCTGCAGCGCGCGTTCCCTGGAGGTGTGTGGTGACTGCTGCAATGCCCGTGCCGAATGCCGCGCAAGTCGAGGCCGCCTGGGAGGTGCTCGCGACGGTGCTCGACCCCGAAGTGCCGGCTGTGTCGGTGCGGGATCTCGGCATCGTGCGCGACGTGATCGCGCATGACGACGGCCTGGAGATCGTGCTGACGCCCACCTATTCCGGCTGCCCCGCCACCGAAGTCATCGAGCAAGACGTTCTCGCGGCACTCGATGCGGCAGGCCTCGGTCCGGCCCGCGTGACCTTGCGCCGCGCACCCGCCTGGACGACCGACTGGATCAGCGCCGAAGGTCGCCGCAAGCTGGCCGAGTACGGCATCGCGCCGCCGCATGTCGTGGCCAATGTCGCTGCGGGCGAGGCGGTTCCGATCCGCTTCTTCGGCCGCGGTGCAGATGCGCAACGACTCGAATGCCCGCGCTGCCGCAGTCGCCACACCGAGCGGCTGTCGGCCTTCGGTTCCACCGCATGCAAGGCGCTCTACCGCTGCCTCGCGTGCAAGGAACCCTTCGAATACTTCAAGCCGCTATGAGCGTCATCTTTCATCCGCTGCGCGTCCGCGCGGTCGAGCCCGATACGCAGGAGGCGGTCGTGGTGTCGTTCGAGGTGCCGGCCGAGTTGCGCGAAGTCTTCGGCTTCACGCAAGGGCAGTACCTCACGCTGCGCACCGACATCGACGGCCAGGACTTGCGGCGCTCGTATTCGATCTGCGCCGGCGTCGACGACGGCGAGCTGCGCGTCGGCGTCCGCAAGGTGCGGGGGGGTGTGTTCTCCAACTGGATCAACGCGCACCTGCAGCCTGGCGATACGGTGAACGTGATGGCACCGCAAGGTCGCTTCTTCGTGCCGCTCGATCCGACCACGAAGCGGCATCACGTCGGTATCGCGGGCGGCAGCGGCATCACGCCGATCCTGTCGATCATGAAGACGATGCTGGCACGCGAGCCGTTGAGCCGCTTCACGCTCATCTACGGCAACCGGCAATTGCAGTCGACGATGTTCAAGGAAGAGATCGAAGACCTGAAGAACCGCTACATGACGCGGCTGGTGCTGCAGCACGTGTTCTCCGACGAGCAGACCGATGCGCCGTTGAACCATGGCGTGATGAACCGCGACAAGATCGGTGAGTTCCTGCGAAGCGTGGTGCCTGCAGCCCAGATCGACGAGGTGTTCGTGTGCGGGCCGTTCCAGATGAACGACGAGGCCGAGGCGGCGCTCCTCGCTGCCGGCGTGCCCGAAGAACGCATTCACATCGAGCGCTTCGGCGTCGCGCTTCCGACTGGCGCCGCAGCCGGGACGGCAGTGGACGCGGTGTTGCACGAAGCACTGCCCGGCGATGCCGAACAGGCCCGCATCGTCATCGTGCGCGATGGACTGCAGCGCGAGATCTCGTTTCGCAAGGGCCAGCCGAGCATCCTCGATGCCGCCTCTGCTGCAGGGCTCGAAGTGCCTTTCTCGTGCACCTCGGGCGTGTGCGGTACCTGCCGCGCCAAGTTGGTCGAAGGCGAGGTGCGCATGGAGCGCAACTTCGCGCTCGACAAGCAGGAAGTCGCCGCCGGGTTCGTATTGACGTGCCAGGCCCATCCACTGACCGATCGCGTAGTGCTGTCGTTCGACGAGCGTTGAAATCTTCACGCGAGCCGGGGTCAATCCCGATGGCGGCAACGCCCGCGAGACTCTCTACTACGCCTCTCCCCGACCTTCTGGCGCGCTGCGCCCGTCGTTCCAACTTTTCTGTTTGAGTTCAATTTCCTGGAGACAAGAATGAAGCTTTTGAATCCCCTGTTGCTGGTCGGCTTGCTGGCTGCGGCACTGTCCGCGCATGCCGACATCAACGTCGGCGTCACGCTGTCGGCCACTGGCCCGGCCGCATCGCTCGGCATCCCCGAAAAGAACACCATCGCGTTGATGCCCAAGACCATCGGCGGCCAAAAGATCAACTACATCGTGCTGGACGACGCATCGGACACCACCGCGGCCGTGACCAATACGCGCAAGCTGCTGGCCGAAAACAAGGTCGACATCATCCTCGGTTCGACCGTCACGCCGGCTTCGCTGGCGATGATCGACGTCGCGGCCGAGGCGCTGACGCCGATGATCTCTATGGCCGCTTCGGCACGCATCATTGAGCCGATGGACGCCAAGCGAAAATGGGTATTCAAGACACCGCAGAACGACATCATGATGTCGCTCGCCATCGCCGAGCACATGCAGAAGAGCGGCATCAAGACGGTCGGCTTCATCGGCTTCTCGGATGCCTACGGCGAAGGCTGGTCGCAGGAGTTCGCCAAGGCTGCAGGCCTCAAGGGCCTGACCATCGTCGCCAACGAGCGCTTCGCACGGTCCGATACGTCGGTCACTGGCCAAACCTTGAAGCTGATGGCCGCCAAGCCCGATGCGGTGCTGGTCGCCGGTTCCGGCACGCCGGCCGCGCTGCCGCAAAAGTCGCTCAAGGAGCGCGGCTACGCCGGCAAGATGTACCAGACGCACGGCGTCGCCAACGCCGACTTCCTGCGCGTTGGCGGCAAGGATGTCGAAGGCACCTTCCTGCCTGCCGGTCCGGTGCTGGTGGCCGAGCAGCTGCCGGCCTCTAACCCGGTGCGCAAGAGCGCGCTGGCCTATGTCGCGGCCTATGAAGCGGCGTACGGCAAGGGGACGGTATCGACCTTCGGCGCGCACGCCTGGGACGCCGGCCTGCTCATGACGGCGGCCGTGCCGATCGCCCTCAAGAAAGCGCAGCCCGGCACGCCGGAGTTCCGCGCAGCACTGCGCGACGCGCTCGAGCAGACCAAGGAGATGCCCGGCGCCCACGGCATCTTCACGATGTCGCCGACCGATCACCTCGGTCTCGATCAGCGAGCCCGCGTGATGGTCAAGATCGAAAACGGCGCGTGGAAATACCAGCCCTGATCAGCCTTGAGGCGTGACTTCGGAAAGTAAGTAATGGATTTTCAGATCGCCCTGCTCCTGGTGCAGGACGGCCTGGTCAACGGCGCGGTTTACGGGCTGATGGCGGTGGCCCTCGTGCTGGTTTTTTCGGTAACCCGCGTCATCTTCATCCCGCAGGGCGAGCTGGTCGCGTTCGGCGCGTTGTCGATGGCCGCCATGCAGGCTGGCCGCATCCCGCCGACTTTGTGGCTGCTGGTCGCACTGGCCGTCATGGTGCTGGTGGTCGAAGCGTGGCGCTGGAAACGTGGTGCCACGGTCGACTGGACTTCGGCACTGGTCTGGTGCGTCGCGTTGCCGGTGCTGGCCTGCGTGCTGGTGCTCGGTTGGCGGCCTGCTTCGTTGTGGACGCAGGCGGCCAACACCCTGGTCATCATCACGCCGCTGGGGCCGCTGCTCTATCGGCTGGCATTCCGACCGCTGGCCGACGCCACGGTGCTGATGCTGCTGATCGTGTCGGTCGCGCTGCACGGCGTGCTGACCGGGCTCGGCTTGCTCTTCTTCGGCGCCGAAGGATCTCGCACGCCGGCCTTCTCCGATGCCCGATTCGAAGTCGGCGGCCTCCAGGTCAGCGGGCAGTCGCTGGTGGTGGTCGGGACGACCCTGGTGCTGGTTGTGCTGCTGTTCCTGTTTTTCGGCCGCTCGATGGTCGGCAAGGCCTTGCGCGCCACCGCGATGAACCGCGTCGGCGCGCGGCTGATGGGCATCCCGACCGAACTGTCGGGTGACGTCAGCTTCGCGCTGTCGGCGTTGATCGCAGCCGTGTCCGGCTTGCTCATCGCGCCGCTGACGACCGTGTACTACGACACAGGTTTTCTCATCGGCCTCAAGGGCTTCGTCGCTGCGATCGTCGGCGGGCTGGGCAGTTATCCGATGGCGCTGGCCGGCGCGCTGCTGGTCGGTCAGCTCGAAGCGTTTTCGTCGTTCTGGGCCAGTGCCTTCAAGGAGGTTCTGGTGTTCACGCTGATCATTCCGGTGCTGTGGTGGCGCTCGCTCAAGAGTCATCACGTGGAGGACGAAGAATGACGGTGGAAAAGCGTTGGCTCACACGCCGCCATCTCACCGCGGCGGTCATCGTGGCGCTCGCTGTGGTGTGGGGTTTTCTGCCCGAGTTCACCGTGGTGGTGATGACCTACATCGGGCTCTATTCGCTGGTCGCGGTCGGGCTCGTGATGTTGACCGGCGTCGGCGGCATGACGTCGTTCGGCCAGGCGGCTTTCGTCGGCATCGGCGCCTATGCGACGGCGTGGGTCTGCACCTCGCCGATGGCGGTCGCCGCGCTCGGCAGCGTCGTTGGTGCGGCGGGTCTGCCATGGGTCGGGCTGGTTCTTGGGCTGGTGCTGACCTTCGCGGTTGCATGGACGCTCGGCGCGGTCACGGTCAAGCTGTCGGGCCACTACTTGCCGCTGTGCACCATCGCCTGGGGACTGAGCCTTTACTACCTGTTCGGCAACATGGATTTTCTCGGTGGGCAGACCGGCATCACCGGCGTGCCGCCGCTGGTCATCGCCGGCGTGTCATTGGCGTCGCCGCGGGCGCTCGGCATCGTGGTCTGGGCGGCGTTGCTGGTCGGCCTGTGGCTGCTGCACAACCTGCTCGACTCGCGTGAAGGCCGCGCCATTCGCGCATTGAAAGGCGGGCGGCTGATGGCGGAATCGATGGGGGTCGACACCGCCCGCTATCGCGTCAAGCTCTTCGTGCTGGCGGCGCTGATGGCGGCGATTTCCGGCTGGTTCTATGCGCACATGCAGCGCTTCGTGAACCCGACGCCGTTCAACCTGAACATCGGTATCGAGTACCTCTTCATGGCGGTGGTCGGCGGCTCGGGGCACCTGTGGGGGGCCGTGCTGGGTGCGACCGTGATCACGCTGTTGAAAGAGAAGTTGCAGGACGTGTTGCCGAGCCTGCTCGGCACCAGCGGCAATTTCGAAGTGATCGTATTCGGTCTCCTGATGGTGCTGGTGCTGCAGCGTTTCGCCGACGGACTGTGGCCGACTCTGGGGCGTCTGGCGCAGCGCTATCTCCGACCCGAGACAGCGCATGCGCCACGCGATGTCGCGGCCCTGACGCAGCGCACGTTGCCGGCGCGCGGCGAAGTGCTGTTGCAGGCGACCGCGGTGACCAAGCGCTTCGGCGGCCTCATCGCGAACAACGCGGTGACGATGGACTGCAAGGCCGGCGAAATTCATGCGCTCATCGGCCCCAACGGAGCAGGCAAGAGCACCTTCTTCAACATGATCTCCGGCGTGGACGACCCGACCGAGGGCGAAGTCCAGCTGATGGGTCGCACCATGCTGCTACAGCCTTCGCGTGCCTTCGCTGCACTGGGTCTGAGCCGCACCTTTCAACATGTCCGCCTGCTCGGCCAGCGCAGCGTGATCGAGAACGTGGCGCTCGGTGCGCACCGCCGAGCGCGGCGTGGCTGGGTCGCTTCGATGCTACGGCTCGACCGCGCCGAAGAGGCTGCGTTGCTGGCAGAAGCGCGCATGCAGATCGAGCGCTGCGGCCTCGGCGCGCACGCCGATGCACCGGCGGCCTCGCTCGCATTGGGGCAGCAGCGCGTGGTCGAAATCGCCCGCGCATTGGCGAGCCAGCCCGCGGTGCTGCTGCTCGACGAGCCGGCCGCTGGCCTGCGCCATCTGGAAAAGCGCGCGCTGGCCGATCTGCTGTCTCAACTGCGCGCCGAAGGGCTCGGCATCCTGGTGGTCGAGCACGACATGGAGTTCGTCATGAACCTGGCCGATCGCATCACGGTGTTCGAGTTCGGCACCGTCATCGCTGCCGGCACGCCAGCCGAAGTACAGGCCGATCCGAAGGTGCTCGAAGCCTATCTGGGGGTCGCCGACGATGAACCTTTCGAAGCGCTCGAAGCAGTGAGGCACAACGCATGATCCCCTTGCTCAGGCTCGAAAACTTCAGCGTCTCTTACGGGGCGGTCGAAGCGGTGCACGACGTCGCACTCGATGTGAACGAAGGCGAGATCGTCACCGTGATTGGCCCCAACGGCGCCGGCAAGACCACCTTGCTGTGCGCTGCGATGGGCTTGCTGCCGGCGAAGGGCGCGCTGTCGCTGAGCGGTGAGCGCATCACGCGCCCGAGCGTCGAGGCGATGGTGGCGCGTGGCGTGTCGCTGGTGCCGGAGCGGCGCGAGTTGTTCGCCGAGATGTCGGTCGAAGACAACCTGCTGCTCGGCGGCTTCTATCGCTGGCGCACCGGCCGGCGCGACCAGAAGGCGCGCATGGACGAGGTCTTCCAGATCTTTCCTCGGCTGCGCGAACGGCGCGGCCAGATGGCCTCGACGCTGTCAGGTGGCGAACGACAGATGCTCGCCATCGGCCGCGCGCTGATGGCACGGCCGCGCCTGTTGATGCTCGACGAACCATCGCTCGGCTTGGCGCCGCTGATCGTGCGCGAGGTGTTGCAGGTGGTGTCGTCGTTGCGGCAACACGGCGTGTCGGTGCTGCTGGTCGAGCAGAACGCGCGTGCCGCGCTGCAGGTGGCTGACCGCGGCTACGTGCTCGAAATGGGCGCTGTCGCGCTCACCGGCGCGGCCCGCGATCTGCTGCACGACCGACGCATCATCGATACGTATCTCGGTATCGGTACAGGCGTCGGGAACAAAGCGGCGCAATGAGTTCTTCCAACCTCGAAAGGTAATTCGCATGATCAAAGTAAGCGTCCTCTATCCCAACGACGAAGGCAGCACCTTCGACATGAACTACTACGCCGACAAGCATGTGACGATGATCCAGAAGATGCTCGGCGATGCCTTGAAGAAGGTCGAGATCGACGAAGGCGTGTCGGGCCCGGCGCCAGGCAGTCGGCCTTCGTTCGTGGCTGCGGTGCACATGTACTTCGAGTCGACCGATGCGTTCTACGCTGCGTTTTCGCCGCACGCGAAGGACATCCGCAACGATGTCGCGAACTACACCAACCTGAAGCCGGTGACGCAGATCTCGCAGGTGCGCGCCTAGATCCGCGGCACCGCGGGTCAACCCGGATATTTAAATGAAGCGCTTCAAACTAGACTTTTTTACGTTCATTGCCCTATAGCCGGACAGTTCGATCCGGTGGGTCTGAAGCGTTTCATCGCACTCAAAACCACTTGGAGACAAACCATGTTCAAAGCTCTGCGCCGTGTCGTGGCGGGCGTCGGTATCGCGGTCGCACTGGTGGGCGCGCCGGCCCATGCCCAGGAACTCAAGCTCGGAGCGCTCTATCCGTTCAGCGGCGGCCTTGCCCTGCTGGGCGACGAGAGCTATCGGGGTGTGCAACTCGCGGTCGACGAACGCAATGCCGCCGGCGGCATCAACGGTCGGCAGATCACGCTGGTGAAGGCCGATGCGGTCGATGCGAGCCAAGCCGTGGGTGAAGCGCGGCGGCTGACATCGGTCGAAAACGTCGTCGCCGTCTTCGGCAGCTATGCATCGGGCATCTCGCAGGCGGCCACGCAAGTCACCGAGTTGGCGGGCGTCCCGTACTTCGAACTCGGCGCCACCGCCGACACGATCACGGGCCGCGGTTTCAAGTACCTGTTTCGCGTGAACCCCACCGCTAAGAACATCGGCGACCGCACGCTCGAGGCGCTGGTCAAGGTGGTCGCGCCCATGCTGAAAGTCGATCCCAAGACCCTCAAGCTCGCGATCATTCACGAGGACGGCCCTTACGGCTCGCTTGTGGCCGCAGCCCAAAAGGAAGGCGCTGCACGCCTCGGCATTCCCGTCGTCGAGGTGCAGGCCTACTCTGCCAAGACGGTCGACTTGTCTTCGGTGATCCTGCGCCTCAAGGGCGCGGGCGCCGATGTCGTGTTGCACACCGCCTACCAAAACGACGCGGTCCTGTTCTTCCGCCAGGCGGCCGCTGCGGGCTACAAGCCGCGCGCGGTGATCGGTGGCGGCGGCGGTCATTCGTTGACCGACACCGCGCAGGCGGTGGGCGCACCGTTCGAAGGCGTGTACGACGTCGACTTCCCGCAGATCACGATGAACCCGGCGGGCGCACCCGGCCTGCCCGAGTTCGTCGCGGCCTACCAGAAGAAGTTCTCGTCGGCGCCCCGCTCGGGTCACAGCCTCGCGAACTACGTCGGCGCGAAGGCGATGCTTGAAGTGCTGGCACGTGCCAAGTCGACCGACAAGGACAAGATTCGCGATGCGGCGATGGCCTATCGCGCCCCGGTCGGCAGCACGGCGGCTGGCTGGGGCGTGCAGTTCAATGAGACAGGCCAGAACACGGCCGCGACGCTCAACCTGATGCAGTGGCAGCAGGGCAAGCTCGCCACGGTATATCCCGAAGACGTGGCCAACGCCAAGCCCATCGCGGCACCCTGAGTCGCTTTTCAGGCGACTAGCCATCCATCGCGCGGGGCTCTCCCGCGCACAGGGAGTTCCCATGTCATTGCTGCTCCAGCTGGTGGTGAACGGCCTGCTGCTCGGCGGGGCCTTCGCCATCATCAGCATCGGTCTGACGCTGATCTTCGGCGTCGTGCGCGTCGTCAATTTCGCGCACGGCGAATTCCTGATGGTCGGCATGTACGTGGCATGGCTCTGCGCCAGCCGCCTCGGCCTGCACCCTTACCTCGCGGTTCCTATCGTCATCGTCTTCCTGTTCCTGGTCGGCGCCGCGATGCAGCGTTACGTGATCCAGCCGCTGCTCTCGGCCGACGCGCACATCCAGGTCTTCGCGACCGTCGGCGTCTCGACGGCGCTGCTCAACCTGGGACTGCTGCTGTTCGGTGCCGACATCCGGAAGGTCGAGTTCGCATTCGGTAACCAGAACCTGAGCCTCGGCCCGCTGACGTTCGTCAGTGGCCAGGTCGTCACCTTCGTGGTTGCGATCGCCGTAGCGGTGGCGATGCACTTCTACCTTACGCGGACCTACACCGGCCGCGCGTTCAGGGCGCTGGCGCAGAACCGGACCGCCGCGGCGCTGATGGGCGTCGATGTCAACAAGACCTACGTGCTGGCGTTCGGCATCGGCTCGGCGCTCGTCGGCATCGCCGCGTGCCTGCTGTCCCTGCAATACCCGGTGTTCCCGACGGTCGGCAGCTACTTCGTGCTGACCGCTTTCGTGATCGTCGTGCTCGGCGGCATGGGCAGCCTGCCCGGCGCGGTGATCGGTTCGATGTTCATCGGCCTGATCGACAGCCTGGCGGGGTTCTATGTCGGCCCCGACCTCAAGGAGGTCGTCTACTTCGTGATTTTCCTGGTGATCTTGATCGTGCGGCCGACCGGGCTGTTCGGCCTCGGCAAAGGTTCCGAATGATGCCCAATCTGTTGGCCCCGCGGGGGTACGTCGCCTACCTGGCGCTTGCCGCGCTGTTGCTGTTGCCCATCGCGACGCAGTCGCCTTTCGTCATTCACCTGGCGATCCAGGTGTGCGTGTTCGCGGCGCTGGCCTCGGCCTGGAACATCGTGGGCGGGTTCGCCGGCCAGTTGTCGCTTGGGCACGCGGTGTACTACGGCATTGGCAGCTACGCGGCCGGCCTGCTGGTGCTGAACTTCGGTATTTCGCCGTGGATCGGCATGTTCGCGGGGGTCGCGGTTTCGGCCGTCGTCGCGCTGGTGATCGCCTACCCCACGCTGCGCCTGCGCGGGCCCTTCTTCTCGCTAGCGTCGATCGCCTTTCTCGAAGTCGCGCGGCTCCTGGTCAACCATGAAGAAGCCTGGACGCACGGCGCGGGCGGGATCAACGTGCCGCTGCAGATCGGGCTGAAGTGGATGATCTTTCGCGAGAAGTGGGCCTACCTCCTGGTCGCGTTCGGCTTCCTGATCGGGGTGCTCGGCATCTGCCATGCGATTCGTCACTCGCGCTTCGGCTACTACCTCATCGCGGTGCGCGAACGCGAAGACGCAGCGCGTGCGATCGGCATCAATCCGGTCAAGGTGAAGATCGCGGCCGCCGTGATCTCGGCCGTGCTCACCAGCTTGGTGGGCAGCTTCCACGGCATGTACCTGACCTTCATCGAGCCGTCGTCGGCGTTCTCGCTGGAGCTGTCGATCCAGGTGGCGATGTTCGCGCTCATCGGTGGTCTCGGCACCGTGGCGGGTCCGGTGCTCGGCGCGGTCATCGTGCTGCCGATCGCCGAATTGGCGCGTGGCTGGTTGAGCGCCTTCGGCAACGGCACGCATGGCTTCGTCTACGGTGTCGTGCTGGTGGTGGTGGTGCTGTTCTTTCCGCGCGGACTGGTCGGCCAGCTCGGCCCTCGCGTGGGCCGATGGATAGAGAAGCTACCGAACTTCGCGAGAGCCCGGCGCGTCGAGGTGGCGCCGTTGCCGGTGGTCGCGCGCGACACGGCGAGCGTCGGCCAGCCGATCCTCAAGGCCGACAACATCGAGAAGCGCTTCGGCGGCCTGAAGGCGACCGACAAGGTGACGCTGACGCTGCACGAGGGCGAGATCCTCGGGGTGATCGGGCCCAACGGCGCCGGCAAGACGACTGTCTTCAACCAGCTCTCCGGCTTCCTGCGGCCCGATGGCGGCACGGTGACGATCCGCGATGCCGCGGGTGCGTGGTCAGCCCCGCACAGCCCCGAAAGCTTTGCGCGCGCGGGCGTCGGCCGCACCTTCCAGATCGTGCAGCCGTTCGCCGGCCTGTCGGTGCTGGAGAACCTGCTGCTCGGCGCCTTCATGCGCACCAAGGGGCGCGACGAAGCCGAGGCCCTGGCACGCTCCGTCGCCGAACTGACCGAGCTGACCCCGCTGCTCGACACCGAAGCCAGAAGCCTCACCGTCGGCGGCATGAAGCGGCTGGAGATCGCGCGCGCGCTGGCCACATCCCCGCGCGTGCTGCTGCTCGACGAGGTGCTCGCCGGACTCAACCCGTCGGACGTCGCGCGGGCCATCGTGATGATCCGGCGCATCCGCGACGCGGGCGTGTCTGTACTGATGATCGAGCACCTGATGCAGGCCACGATGGCGCTGTCCGACCGCATCGTCGTCATTCATCTGGGCAAGGTGCTCAAGGAAGGCCTGCCCGCGGAAGTCGCCAACGATGTCGAGGTCATCCAGGCATACCTCGGAAAGGGCTACACCCATGCTGAAGGTTCGTGATTTGCGGGCCGGCTACGGCAAGAGCGAAGTGCTGCGCGGCATCTCTTTCGATGTGAAACAAGGCGAGATCGTCACCATCGTCGGCGCCAACGGCGCCGGCAAGACGACGACGTTGCGAACCCTCTGCGGCATCGTGCGCGCCACCGCCGGCAGCATCGAACTCGACGGCGTTGCGCTCAGCGCGCGCCAGCCGCACGAGATCGTCGAACTCGGCGTGACGATGATTCCCGAGGGTCGGCAGCTCTTTCCTTTCCTGACGGTGGAAGAAAACCTGCGCATGGGGGCGTTCAAGAAATCGGCACGCGATACCTATCCGCAGAAACTGGAAGAACTGCTGGTGCTGTTTCCCAGGGTCAAGGAGCGATTGAAGCAACTCGCCGTCTCGCTCTCGGGCGGCGAGCAACAGATGGTCGCCATCGCGCGCGGCATGATGGCCGGCCCGCGCCTCTTGATCTTCGACGAGCCTTCGCTGGGCCTTTCGCCGTTGCTGGTGGAACAGATGTTCGAGATCGTTCGCAAGGTGGCCGACCAGGGAACCACCGTGCTGCTGGTGGAACAAAACGTCTTTCACACCTTGCAGCTCGCCGACCGTGGCTACGTGCTTGAGAACGGCGAGGTGGTGCTGTCCGGCACCGGCAAGGATCTCCTGGTGAACCCGCATATCCGCAAGGCCTATCTTGGCCATTGACCGACACCTTGCACCATGACTTCGAGTCCGTTCGAGATCACGGGTCACACGCGCTTTCTGGCGATCGTGGCCGACCCGATTCACCATGTGAAGACGCCGCAGCGAATCAACGAACTGGTGCGCGCGCACGGCATCGATGCGGTGATGGTGCCGTTGCATGTGAGTGAGGTCGACCTGCCCCGGGTGATGAACGCCTTGCGCGGCATGCAGAACTTTTTCGGTTGCGTGGTCACGGTGCCGCACAAGACCAGTGCGGTCGCGCTGTGCGATGAAGTGAGCGACGAGGCGCGGCAGATCGGCGCTGTCAACGTCGTGCATCGGATGCCCGATGGGCGGCTGCGTGGCGCCATGCTCGACGGCATCGGCTTCGTCGATGGGCTGCGCGGCGCGGGCATCGACCCGGCAGGCCGTAGCGTCTATCTCGCGGGCGCCGGCGGTGCCGCGAGCGCTATCGCGTTCGCGCTGGTGCAGGCCGGCGTGGCTCGCATCACGGTCGCCAATCGCAGTGTCGACAGGGCGGTGAGCCTGGTCGGGCGGCTTCGCGAGGCGCACCCCGCCATCGAGGTCTCGGTCGGTACTTCCGACCCGGCGGGCCACGACATCGTGGTCAACGCGACCTCGCTCGGTCTGCGCCCCGGCGATGCGCTGCCGTTCGATGCGACGCGGCTCGACGCGAAACAGATCGTCGCCGAAATCATCATGGACCCGGCGGAGACCGCCTTGCTGGCGGCCGCCCGCGCCCGCGGCTGCCGCGTGCACGAAGGCGCGTCGATGCTCGCGAGCCAGATTCGCCACATGGCGGCCTTCATGCTCGACCAGCCGATGCCGGCGGTCGCTGCGCGCGCCGGAGCGCCAGCGTGAAACCCTTCGACTATGTGATCGTCGGGGGTGGCGCTGCTGGCTGCGTGCTGGCCAACCGGCTGAGCGCAGACGGCAAGCAGCGCGTGCTGCTACTGGAGGCGGGCGGGGAACCGGCGAGCCGCTGGATCGCGATACCCGCGGGCTTCAGCAAGTTGCTGGTCGACAAGCGCTACAACTGGCTCTTCAAGACCGAGGCCGAAGCCAATACCCACGAGCGCCGCATCTCGGTGCCACGCGGCCGCGGCCTGGGCGGCTCTACGCTCATCAACGGGATGATCTACGTGCGCGGCCAGCGCGAGGACTACGACGACTGGGCGCGCGCAGGTGCGGCCGGCTGGGGCTACCAGGACATCGAACCCTACTTCCGCAAGCTGGAGAACTACGCCGTGGGCGCTGCGCTGCGCGGCAAGGAAGGCCCGCTGCGACTCGAGCGTGTGAGCGAGCGCTTCCCGATCGCGGAAAGCTTCCTCGCCGCCGCCGCGGAAGACGGCCAGCCGATGAACGCCGACTACAACGGCGACGACCAGGAAGGCTTCGGCTACTACCAGGTCAACCAGCACAAAGGCAGGCGCTGGAGCGCGTACGACGCTTACCTCGCACCCGTGCGGCACCGATCGAACCTCGTCGTCGAGACGGACGCGCACGTACAACGCCTGCGCATCGAAGGCACGCGCTGCGTCGGGGTCGTCTATCGGCAGGGCGGGCAGGAAATTTCGGTCGATGCACAGCTGGAAGTTATCGTCGCGGCCGGTGCTTTTCAATCGCCCCAGCTGCTCGAACTGTCGGGCATCGGTCGCAAAGACGTGCTCGGCCCGCTCGGGATCGCAGTGCGCATGGACGCGCCCGGCGTCGGCGAGAACTACATCGATCACTACGCCACGCGCATGAACTGGCGCGTTCGAAATGCCGTGACGCTGAACGAGATGTCGCGCGGCTGGCGGCTGGTGCGCGAAGTCGTCCGCTACTACGTGCAGCGGCGCGGCATCCTGACGCTTGGCACCGGGCTCGTGCACGGTTTCGTGAAGACCCGGCCCGACATGGCGCGTCCGGACGCGCAGTTTTTTTTCATGCATGCGAGCTACGCCAACGCGGCCGAGCGCATCCTCGATCGCGAGCCGGGCATGACCATCGGCGTGAGCCAGCTGCGACCCGAATCGGTCGGCAGCGTGCACGCGACATCGCCCGATCCGCAAACGCAGCCCGCGATCCGGCCGAATTTTCTCGACAGCGCTGTCGATCAGGAATGCCTCGTCGAAGCCATGAAATTGGCGCGCCGCATCGTCGCGCAGCCTGCGATGGCGCACTACATCTCGCACGAAACCGGTCCCGGCGATGCGGTTCACGACGATGCGGAATGGCTGGACTTCGCACGGCAGAACGGACAGACGATCTACCACCCGATCGGCACCTGCCGCATGGGCAGCGATGCGCTCGCGGTGGTCGATTCGCGGTTGCGCGTCAACGGCGTGCAGGGCTTGCGCGTGGTCGATGCATCGGTCATGCCGAAGATCGTGTCGGGCAACGTCCAGGCCGCCGTGATGATGGTGGCCGAGAGGGGCGCTGACATGATCCTGGCGGACCGGCCGCGATGAACGAATCGCCATGAAGAGCCGCGCCACGCTCGAAGACGTCGCACGCCTGGCCGGCGTCTCGCTCGGCAGCGCGTCGCGCGCGCTCTCGGTGCCGCGCGAGGTGCGTCCCGACACGCTCGAACGCGTCCAGCGTGCGGTGTCGCAACTTGGCTACGTGCGCAACGGCGCGGCGCAAGCGCTGGCATCGCGCCGCACGAAGACGATCGCGGCCATCTATCCGACGCTCGACAACCCCATCTTCGCGGCCTCGATCCAGTCGCTGCAGCAGAGGCTGTGGGGCCTCGGCTATCAGGTGCTCGTCGCGAGCCACGACTATGAACCGGCACGCGAGGTCGACCTTCTGCGCACGATCGTCGAGCGCGGCGTCGACGGCATCGTGCTGGTCGGCACCGACCATGCCGACGGCGTGTACGAACTGCAGCGCCAGCACGGGCTGCCCTGCGTGTTGAGCTTCGCCGTCGACGAGACGAAGCCGGGGCAATGCGTGGGCTTCTCCTATCTGGACGGCGCACAACGCATGGCGAGCCTCGTGGCGGAGCGCGGCCACATGCGCATCGCGCTGTGTCCGGGCATCGCCGAGGGAAACGAACGGGTGCGCGCACGCATCCAGGGAACACGCGCTGCGCTGAAGGCGCACGGACTCGCACTGCGGGAAGACTGGATCGTCCAAACCCCTTTCACCTTCGAGGGCGGGCGCAGTGCCATCGCCCGACTCTTCGGCACATCCGACCGGCCGACGGCGTTGATCTGCGGCACCGACATCCAGGCCGTGGGCGCCATCGGCGAGTGCCGCGACCGCGGCGTCCGGGTGCCCGACACGCTCTCGATCACCGGCTCCGACGACATCGAACTTGCCAGCCTCGTGGAGCCGCGGCTCACGACCCTGCGCGTGCCGACGTCGGAGGTTGGACGCCTGTCGGCCGAACGCATCGTCGCCCTGATCGAAGGCCGTGCGCTGGGCGAAACGGGCGCCTTGAAGACGACGTTGACGCTGCGCGAGAGTCTCAAGGACCTCACGCGGAACGAATCGAATCCACCCACAACCGAACAGGAGAACAAGACATGAAACGAATAGTGCATGGTGCAGGCGGCAATGCCGACGTGATGCAACTGGTCGACGACGAGCGCCCCATCCCCGGGCCGGGCGAGGTGCTGATCGAAGTGCACGTGGCCGGCGTCAACCGGCCGGACGTGCTGCAGCGCTCGGGCAACTATCCGCCGCCCAAAGGCGCTTCGCCCTACTTGGGGCTCGAAGTCGCGGGCGTGATCGCGGCGACGGGCGACGGCGTCGATGCCTGGCGCGTGGGCGATCGCGTCTGCGCACTGACACCCGGCGGCGGCTATGCGGACTATTGCGTCGCCGATGCGCGGCACTGCCTGCCGGTGCCGCAGGGCCTCAGCCTGCTGCAGGCCGCGGCACTGCCGGAAACGTACCTGACCGTGTGGGCCAATCTTTTCGACCGCGCGCGGCTCGCGTCGGGCCAGTCGGTCCTGGTCCACGGCGGCTCGAGCGGCATCGGCCTCACCGCGATCCAGCTGGCCCGCGAGTTCGGCGCCACCGTCTACACGACCGTCGGCAACGCGGAGAAGGCGCAGGCCTGCGTGGCCGCGGGAGCGCGCCGCGCCATCAACTACCGCGAAGAAGACTTCGCTGTCGTGGTGGCAGAAGAGACCGCAGGCCAGGGCGTCGACATCATCATTGACATGGTCGGTGCGCCTTACATCGTGCGCAACATCGCGAGCCTGGCGCTCGAAGGCTGCCTGGTGCAGCTGGCGTTCCTGGAGGGCAGCCGCTTCGACTTCGACGCGACCCCGGTGATGCTGAGGCGTCTCACGCTGACCGGCTCGACGCTGCGTGCGCGCACCGCCGAGCAGAAGGCGGCCATCGTGTCGAGACTGCGCGAGAAGGTCTGGCCGGTGCTCGAGCAGGGACGCTGCCTGCCCGTCATCTACGCGGTGTTTCCGCTCGCCCGCGCGGTCGAGGCGCACCAGCTGATGGAGAGCAGCCGGCACATCGGCAAGATCATGCTGGTGGTGAAAGAGGGTGCCGATGCGGCACGCTGACCGCGTCGTGCTCGTCACTGGCGGAAGCGGCGGCATCGGGGCTGCGCTCGTCGAGCGCTATCTCGCCGAAGGTGCCGCCGTGGGCATCGTCGATTTCAACAGCGAGGCAGGAGAGCGTCAAGTGGCCGAGCTACGCAGCCGCGGGTGCCGCGCACACTTCGCGGCGGCCGACGTGGCCGACTACGCGAGTTGCGAGCAGGCGCAGCATGAGATCGAATCGGTGCTCGGCCCGATCGACATCTTGATCAACAACGCAGGCATCTCGCCCAAGCACGAGGGCAAGCCGGTGCCGGTGCATCGCATGGACCCGGCCGAGTGGCAGCGCGTGGTCGGCGTCAACTTGAACGGCGCCTTCAACTTCTCGCGCTTGGTGACCGGCGGCATGATCGATCGGCGCTACGGGCGGATCGTGTCGATGTCTTCGGTTGCCGCCAAGGCTTACCTGGGCGATATCGTGGCGTGCCACTACAGTGCGACGAAATCGGCCTTGATCGGCTTTACCCGTCACCTCGCCGGCGAACTCGGGCCTCACGGGATCACCGTCAATGCCCTCGCGCCGGGGCGCATTGCCACGCCGCTGGTTCGCACCGTCTCCGATGCCACCAACAATGCCGTGATCGATGTGACGCCGCTGCAGCGCCTGGGCGAACCGTCCGAGGTCGCCGATGTGTGTTGCTATCTCACGTCCCCGGACGCCGCATTCGTGACGGGCCAGGTCATCGATGTCGCCGGCGGCTGGCTGATGACCTGATTCAGCGCCGCGGCGCACCCAGCCGCTGCGACACCGCGTCGGCGCACGCCTTGAGCGCCTTCGCCAGTTCGCCGTTCCAGCGGCTGTCGAAGATGCCGGCCGCACCGATGGCGGTGATGGCCAACTTGATCGCACCCGTGTGGTCGAACACCGGCGCCGACATCGCATTGACGCCCGGCACGATCTCGCCTTCCGAGCGGCTGATGCCGTGGCGCCGAACTTCGTCGAGCTGCACTTCAAAGTCTTTCCATGCCGGCACAGGCGGCTGCGGCGGCATGCCGACAACCTTGGCCGCCCCTTCGCGGTCGCGCAGCTTGCGACGCGCGCGGGCGGCCTCGAGCTGCTGCTTCACGATGGCCGCATCCAGGTAGGCGCCGAAGAGCCGGCCCGACGCCGTGTCGGTCAGCGAGAACACCGTGCCGTGCCGCATGGCGACGTGCACCGCCGCTGGCGACTCCGCAATGCGCACGATGGTCGCGCCGCGATCGCCCCACACCGCGATCGCGACCGTCTGGCCGATGCGCTGTGCCAATGCATCGATCAGCGGCGTCGCGATCTGCACCGGATTGGCCTGCTGCAACCCGATCAACCCCAGTTGCAAAGCGAGCGGACCGAGCAGATAGTGACCGCTGATGGCGTCTTGTTCGATGAGCCCGAGCCGCCCGAAGCTGACCATGTACGGATGCGCCTTGGCGGCGCTCATGTCGGCTTCACGGGCGAGGTCTTTGAGCGCCATCGGCCGGCCGTTGTGCACCAGCGCGCGCAGCAACTGGCCGCCGACTTCGATGCTCTGGATGCCGCGTTGCGTGCGGTCGATGTCGATGGTCATGGGCGCGTGGCAAGTTCGTTCATGTGAAAAGAGTTAGACATTAACTGATCGGCATCCTAGACTCGATGATTCGCACAGAGCGAACGTATTCTTTTTAGACGAATCGAAGATCGAACCGCCGCGGCATGCGCCCGCGACAAACCGGAGACACGCACCATGACCCAACCCACGAACACCCCCCCCAAAGTCTTCGCCAGCCAGGCCGACCTCGCCGAGAAAACCGTCAGCTTCACCCGCCTCTCCGAGAACGCCTACGCCTACACCGCCGAAGGCGACCCCAACACCGGCATCTTCATCGGCGACGAAGCCGTCATGGTCGTCGACACGCAAGCCACTCCCGGCATGGCGCAAGACGTCATCCGCCGCATCCGCGAGATCACCCCGCTGCCCATCAAGTACGTGCTCTTGAGCCACTACCACGCGGTGCGCGTGCTCGGTGCCTCCGCCTACTTCAAGGAAGGCGCCGAGCAGATCATCGCCAGCCGCGACACCTACGACCTCATCGTCGAGCGCGGCGAACAAGACAAAGCCAGCGAAATCGGCCGCTTCCCGCGCCTGTTTCGCAACGTCGAATCCGTGCCGCCCGGCCTCACCTGGCCGACCATGACCTTCGACGGCACCATGAGCGTGTGGCTCGGCAAGAAGCTCGAAGTCAAGATCGCCCAGATCGGCCGCGGCCACACCAAGGGCGACACCATCGCCTACCTGGAAGACCAGAAGATCTGCTTTGCCGGCGACCTGGTCGAGTACCAGAGCACCGCCTATGCAGGCGACTGCTACTTCCGCGACTGGCCCACCACGCTCGACCGCCTGTCGGCCTACGGCTTCGAGAAGCTCGTGCCCGGCCGCGGTGCCGCGCTGGAGAACGCCTTCGACGTCAAGAAGGCCATTGCGTTCACCCGCGCCTTCATCTCAGACGTCTACACGATGGTCAACAACGGCGTGGCCGCCGGCAAGAACCTGAACACCATCTACAAGGAAACGATGGCCGCATTGCGCCCGACGTACGGTCACTGGGTCATCTTCGATCACTGCATGCCGTTCGACGTGACGCGCGCCTACGACGAAGCCACCGGCTACGACCATCCGCGCATCTGGACGGCGGAGCGGGATGTGGAGATGTGGAATACGTTGGAGGGGTGAGCGTGGCGCCGGTCGACTATCAACGGCAAGTATTCGACTACGTTCGACATCCGGATCAAGACGCTGCTAAGGACGCAGCTTCGCCGGCGCGTCATCCGGTCGTCGTCGTCGGTGCCGGTCCGGTCGGGCTCGCACTGGCGATCGACCTGGCGCAGCAGCGTATTCCGGTCGTACTGCTCGACAACGACGATCGCCTTTCGACGGGTTCCCGAGCGATCTGCTTTGCCAAGCGCACGCTTGAAATTTTCGACCGGCTCGGTTGCGGCGACCGCATGGTCGTCAAGGGTGTGTCGTGGAAGCTGGGTCGTGTCTTCTTCAAGGACGAGCAGGTCTACGAATTCGACCTGCAGCCGGAACCCGGCCACGAGCGCCCGGCCTTCATCAACCTGCAGCAGTACTACGTCGAAGGCTTTCTGGCGGAGCGTGCTGCGGCGCTACCGCTCATCGACATCCGCTGGCGCAGCAAGGTCAAGGGCATCGCGCAGTTCGACGACCATGCGGTGCTGGCCATCGAGACACCCGAGGGCGAATACTGCATCGCGGCCGATCACGTGGCTGCGTGCGACGGATCACGCTCGACGCTGCGGCAACTCGTTGGGCAAGAGGCGCAGGGCCGAACTTTCAAAGACCGCTTCCTCATCGCCGACGTCAAGATGAAGCTCGACCGGCCGGCTGAACGCTGGTTCTGGTTCGATCCGGCATTCCATCCGAATCAGAGCGTGCTGTTGCACATGCAGCCCGACAACGTTTGGCGCATCGATTTCCAGCTCGGCTGGGACGCCGACCCGGAGGAAGAGAAGAAGCCGGAAAACATCATTCCGCGCGTGCAGGCGCTGCTCGCCAACTCGGCCATGAAAGACGCGCCCTTCGAGCTCGAATGGGCCAGCGTCTACACCTTCTCTTGTTTACGCATGGCGCGCTTTCGGCACGGCCGCGTGCTGTTCGCCGGCGACTCTGCGCATGGCGTGTCGCCCTTCGGTGCGCGCGGTGCCAACTCGGGCGTGCAGGACGCGGAGAACCTGGCCTGGAAGCTGGTTGCGGTGCTCCGCGGTCACGCAGGCGAGACGCTGCTCGACAGCTACGCGGACGAGCGCGAGGCAGCCGCCGACGAGAACATCCTGAACTCGACGCGCGCCACCGACTTCATCACGCCGAAGAGCGAGGTGAGTCGCCTGTTCCGCGATGCCGTGCTGCAGTTGGCGAAGAAATATCCGTTCGCGCGCACGCTGGTGAACAGCGGGCGCTTGTCGGTGCCAGCCACCTTGCATGCGTCGCCGCTCAACACCGCGGATGTGCATGGCGATGTGTTCGAAGGGCGCATGGTGCCGGGTGCCGTGGCGGCTGATGCGCCGCTGGCGTCACGCGTCAGAGTAGGCGAGCCCGGATGGTTGCTGCGCGCCGTCGGCACCGGCAACTTCGCAGCGCTGGTGTTCGGCGATGGCGCCGCCGCCGACCGAAGCGCGAGTGCTGTTGCAGAGGGTGCGTCCGCTGCCGATGTGCAGGTCGCAGTCTTTCAGGTGCCGCTCGACGATGCGCATGCCCTCGCCACGCAGCGCTACGACGCACAAGCCGGCACTGTCTATTTGCTGCGTCCCGACCAGCATGTGTGCGCGCGATGGCGGCAACCGGATGCGCGAGCGATCCGAGCAGCGCTCGACCGTGCCCTTGCGCGTGGCTGAAAAGGAACCTGTCATGTCCAGCCCATCGAACACAACTTCAGCCCCTCTCGTCACCACGCCCAATCTCGAAGCGCCCGATGATTTCTACGAAGCGCTCATCGAAGCGCATCAAGGCTTCAACACCGAACAAAGCCACGCACTCAACGCCCGTCTGGTGCTGGTGCTCGCCAACCACATCGGATCGATGGCGGTGCTGCGCCAGGCGCTGACCACGGCGCGGCAGGCCTGAGAAAATTCTGTTCATATCGACCCCTCGTCGAGACATTCCATGACAAGCACAGACATCCTTTCCTATCAATCCGGCTTCGCCAACGAGTACGCGACAGAAGCCGTTGCCGGCGCGCTGCCGCAGCATCGCAACAGCCCGCAGCGCGCGCCGTTCGATCTCTACCCGGAGCTGATTTCCGGCACCGCTTTCACCGCGCCCCGCCACGAGAACCGGCGGACCTGGGTCTACCGCCGCCAGCCCTCCGTAGTGTCCGGCCGCTATGCGCCTTATGAGCAGCCGGTGTGGACCACGGGGGGCGACCGCAGCATCGCGCTGCCGCCGGAGCCCATGCGCTGGGGCGCGATCCCATTCGACACCGCAACCGGCGCGGGCAGTGCCGCCACCGCCGACTTCGTCGACGGCATGCACACGCTGGCCGCCAACGGCGATGCCGAGGCGCAGAGCGGCGTCGCCGCGCACGTCTACCTGGCCGGCCGGTCGATGGACCGTCGCGCCTTCGTCAACGCCGATGGCGAGATGCTTCTGGTGCCGCAGCAGGGCCGACTGGTCATCACGTCCGAACTCGGCGTGCTGGAAGTCAAGCCCGGCGAGATCGCGGTGCTGCCGCGCGGCGTGGTGTTCAAGGTTGCGTTGCCGGATTCGGAGGCTGGCGCGGGTCCGTCGCGCGGCTACGTCTGCGAGAACTACGGCGCGCAGTTCCGCTTGCCCGAGCTGGGCCCGATCGGCTCGAACGGACTCGCGAACGCGCGTGACTTTCTGACGCCCGTCGCAGCCTTCGAAGACGCAGGCGGCGCCTACGAGATCGTCAAGAAATACGGTGGCCGCTTCTGGCGCGCACCCATGAAGCAGTCGCCCTTCAACGTGGTCGCGTGGCACGGCAACCTGGCGCCGGTCAAGTACGACACGGCCAACTTCATGACGATCGGCTCGATCAGCTTCGACCACCCCGACCCATCGATCTTCACCGTGCTGACCTCGCCGAGCGACACGCCCGGCACGGCCAACTGCGACTTCGTCATCTTTCCGCCGCGCTGGCTGGTGATGGAAAACACCTTCAGACCACCGTGGTATCACCGAAACCTGATGAGCGAATTCATGGGGCTGGTCTACGGTGAGTACGACGCCAAGCCGGGCGGTTTCAAGCCCGGTGGCGCCAGCCTGCACAACATGATGGTGCCGCACGGCCCGGATGAAGAAGCCTTCGACAAGGCCAGCCACGCCGACCTCAAACCGCAGAAGCTCGACAACACGCTGGCCTTCATGTTCGAGAGCCGCTTTCGGTTCATCCCGACGCAGTGGGCCATGCAGAGCCCGGTGCTAGACCACGCCTATGCCGATTGCTGGGCTGGCCTCAAGGACCAATTCAAGTCATGACCACGATCAATGAAACGCACGACCCGAAGCGCCGCAGCTGGGTCGAATCGGCCAACGACACGGGCTGCGATTTTCCAATACAGAACCTGCCTTTCGGCACCTTCAGCCGCGCACCGCGACACGAGCGGCGCATCGGTGTGGCCATCGGCGACAAGATCCTCGATCTGCGCATGGCCAAGCTGATCGATACCGACGACATGAACGTGCTGATGGCCGCGACACCAGCAAAACGTGCCGCGTTGCGCTCCCTGATTTCGCAGGGCCTGACCAAGGGCAGTGCGCGCCAGTCGGAGTGGGAAAACGCGCTGGTCAACCCTGCGCAGGTCACGATGCACGTGCCCTGCCGCATCGGCGACTACACCGATTTTTACACCGGCATCCATCACGCGACCACGGTGGGAAAACTGTTCCGCCCGGACCAGCCGCTGATGCCCAACTACAAATGGGTGCCCATCGGGTACCACGGTCGCAGTTCGTCGATCGGCGTCAGCGGCCAGCAGTTCAAACGGCCGCAAGGGCAGACCAAGGCGCCCGATGCGGCCGAACCGTCGTTCGGCCCGAGCAAGCGGCTCGATTACGAACTGGAGCTCGGCTTTTTCATCGGCCAGGGTAATGCGCTGGGCGAGCCGATCGGCATGGGCGAGGCCGAGCAGCACCTGTTCGGCGTGACGCTGTTCAACGACTGGTCGGCGCGCGATCTGCAGGCTTGGGAATACCAGCCGCTCGGCCCGTTCCTGGCGAAGAATTTCGCCAGCACGGTGTCGCCGTGGCTGGTGACGATGGACGCGCTTGCGCCGTTCCGCGCGAAGTTCGAGCGGCCGGCCGACGACCCGCAGCCGATGCCGTACCTCGATTCGCAAGCCAACCGCGATGCGGGCGCGCTCGACATCACGCTCGAGGTATTGCTGCAGACCGCAGCCATGCGTGAGGCCGGCGGCGCACCGGTGCGTCTCACGCTCGGCAACACCACGCAGGCCGCCTACTGGACCGCCGCGCAACTGGTTGCGCACCATACGGTGAACGGCTGCAACCTGCAGCCCGGCGACCTGCTCGGCTCCGGCACGCTGTCGGGCCCCGAGCCCGATCAGGCCGGTTCGCTGCTCGAACTCACGATGGGCGGCAAGCAACCCATCACGCTGCCGAATGGGGAGAAGCGAACGTTCCTGGAAGACGGCGACACGTTGACGCTGCGCGGCTGGTGCGAGCGTGACGGGGCGGTGCGCATCGGGATGGGTGAGGTGCGCGGGACGGTGCTGGCTGTGTGAGAAGGGGCGGCTCCTCGAAGCGCCATCAAGGCAGCTTCGCAAACCATCTTTCTAGCCAGATGGGCGGGAGCTGAATCACTCCGCCGTCATCGCCAGTTCGGTAACACACGTAGTTGTCATGCCAGGAAACCCAACCCGGCTCTTGATTTTTAAACCATCTATCCGCGAGAACTTCGCTCTTGTCCTTCTTGCGGAGTCGCAGCTGGGCATGGTTGTTGGCGCCGGCTCATATCTGACCCATATGCCGGCATTGGGCTGACCCATACCGTTACCTCCCGAACCCAATGCTGGCAATGATTACCAATTCCGGCTGATGGGTCAACGACATTCCCAGTAAGTGGTTCGAATCACGACCGGCCGCAACACAAGTGGTTGATCAACGCCGCCACTTTGGCACGTCGATGCCGGTACGGGTGGGGGCGTTCATCCCATTGCTTACCGGTCAACGGACCGAACCAGACTGGATGCTGTCGGCCATTGACCTCCCTAATGGCCGCGTGCGCCGATACTTGAGTTTGGCCGGCCCCATGAACGTCTGTCCGCGGTAACTCAGAATTTGCCGTTCGGCACCTGCGGGGGGATTGGCCGATCAACTACTCGGCGACGATGTCCTGCGCACAACAGCTCCTGATGGCGGCGACCTGGTACTTCCGACCCGAAGCGGATGAGCCACAGTGTGAAAGCGGTCCCTCGACGACAATTAAACTTGCTTTCGACCACCCTCTGCCGTGCAGCTCGAACAATACAAGCTCAGTTCAGTGCCCGCTTGGGATGCAGGCCTTCGCCTGATGGCGCCACCACTCTCGACGCGCGGGGCAGACCTTCGAGCACGCGGTTTGCATCGAGGGAGCGGATCGGGATGGTTGCGTCTCGAGGGATGAGGCCATCGGCGATCGGGTTCTCATAGCGCAGTGCACAGACCCGCAGGAAGGAGGAGAAGTTGCCGACAGCGCCGCGTTCGACCACCAATTCGTCGTAAAGCCTTTCGATCAACTGCGCCACGGTCATGCCATCGCGGCCAGCGATCTCTTCCAGCACAGCCCAATGCAGGTTCTCCAAGCTGAGGCTGGTGACTACGCCATGCAGGCGTACGGATCGGGTGCGGCTCTCATAACTGGCGGGGTCGGCGCTGATGAATATCTTGCACATTGATCACTCCTGTCGGGGTGACCCGTCGGAATGCTACAGGCTGATGCGCGTGCCGAGCACGATCAAGAATTGGGCGATCCACGCCGGGTGCGCAGGCCAGGCCGGCGCCGTCACCAGATTGCCGTCCGTCACGGCACTGTCGATTGCGATGCCCATGTACTCAGCGCCCGCAAGCTCCACCTCGACCTGGCAGGCCGGATAAGCGCTGAGCTTGCGGCCCGTGATCATGCCGGTGGCGGCCAGTATCTGCGCGCCATGGCAGACGGAGGCGATAGGCTTGTCGCTCGACAGGAAATGCCGTGTGATCTCGATGACGCGCGCGTTCATTCGGAGGTACTCAGGCGCGCGCCCGCCTGGCACCACCAGCGCGTCATATTTGGTGTGGTCAATCTCGGCAAAGTTGGCATTGAGGATGAAGCGGTGACCGGGCTTCTCGCTGTAGGTTTGCTGGCCCTCGAAGTCATGGATCGCCGTCATCACGTAGTCGCCGCTCTTCTTGTCGGGCGCGACGGCGTGAACGGTGTGGCCCACGGCCTGCAAGGCCTGAAAGGGCACCATCACTTCGTAGTCCTCGCCGAAGTCGCCACAAAGCATCAGGATTTTGCTCATCTCTAAGTCTCCGTTGGGGGATTGGTTTGAGCCACCATTGTTGGCGCCTGGGTGCGCGGGGACGAATTTCCGAACGGCGAGTTGCTAGAAACACCGAGACGAGCGCGCATTCGACTTGTCGGCAGCGCCAGAAACTTGACTGTCGATGCGTTGGGTTGGCCGACCAAGGTTAGCCGCCTGCGAAGCCCGGGAACTCACGCTACCGGACGATCGCGGTCTGCCACCATCCCCCGTCGCACGCCGCACCGCAAAGGCTCCGCCCATCAAAAGAACGCCATGGTGGCTGATGCGGGTGGCCGCGCCGTTCGTGCCGACGCTGCGCGAACTTCTGGAGATGCGGTACTTGTGGAAAGAGCCGGTACAGATGGTCAACAGCCGGCTGGTCCAAGTACTGGGACGCGAGCCGCACACGCCCCTGGATCAGGCGGTCGAGGCTTCGCTGATCGGCATGGGTTGCGTGCACGTCTCGTCATCACCAGGCGTGCAGCCCGTCAGTTGTCCAGATGCTGTGTGAGGGGGATACAGTCGCGAAATATTGAATGCCGTCGCGGGACATCAAGGCTTGTCGATCTACGCCATTGCCAAGCTCGCGGATGTGCCGTACCGGCGGGCCCATGCCCACGTTGGCAGGTTAGTGGAACTGGGTTTGACGCAAAAGCGCAGGGACGACAGCGGCCCTCGCAAGATCTCGCGCTCTTACACGATGCAATGAACGACAACTCCAGGGCTCACTGGCAGGTGCTGAGATCTTCTATCGGGTCTTGGAGCACTACGGTGCCGATTGATCAGACAACCAAAGTTGCCTCACCCGCCTCTTCGGCAACCGGCTTGTAGTTCATGAAGGCGACAAAGTCCCGGCGCGTAAATTTCGCGGTTTCTGGGCGCCGGACAACTGCACAGACGGGTGCGGCTTCAGCTGTGAAGGCAGGCGCAGGGGCCGATCTCTCAACCAGTCTTTTGAAGGTCGTTTCGCGGCGCCCACCGAGGTTGCTTAATCGGTACCCGCTTCGCACGCCGCCCTCGAGTCGCCAGCCTTGCGCGGGAACCAAACCGAGCCTTTGCCTGAGAGCCGAGATTTCCGCATGTATCTGCTCCGGCGACATCCCGTGGCGCTGCGCCACTGTTGCCAGCCAGGCCGGTGACAGCGATCTGCCCTGGTGAAACGCCAGTTCGAAGACGAAATCGAACATGGCGGCGGTCAGCATGACGTGCTTTCCCCCTGTGCCCACCATGTTGTGTTCAGGATAGAAGCGATAGCGCCCGCACTGTGGCGTCTCGTTTCGCACGGGGCGCTGATGAAGTTTGCGGAGACGCTGAATCCGGACGTAAAGGTCGGCCAGCCGCGGTGGCATCGCAGCGATGTCATCGGTCCGATGCAGGCCGGCCGCCAGCGCCGCCACCTGATCGTCTGACTCGGCCAGGGCGATCATCGGAACGGCTGCGCCGATGACGTCCCTGCAGCTCGGCATCCAGTTCGCCAGCTCTTCCTGGCCGATAACAAAAAGCATGGCCAGATGCTTCGCCCTTGTTCCCAGGGCTTGAATATCGTCCGGCGTGTGAAAGACTAAGGGGGCGCTACCTTGAAGGCAGATGATCTTGCGCAGGACTTCGGTGGATTGGCCGGGCCGGCCCAGTAGCGCAATGCCGCGGCCTGGTGAAAGAGTGTTTGTCATGGGATATTTGGAGCGACGCGCGCTCGGTGGGAGTGGCGGTAACGATTCGTTCGCCGCCAGGAATCAGTTGGAAAAACCGAGGTCCGAATCCTGGTAGGCCTCTGCTTCGAAGAAGCGGAAGCGGGTACGGCCGACGGTGATGACATCCAGGTGACGCAGTTGCTGGGCGCCCTGAATGCGCCGCTCGTTGACGAGTACGCCGTTGAGGCTTTTCGTGTCGACCACCCAGGACACGGCGTCCATCGTGATTTCGATTCGCGCATGCTCGCGGCTTGCCGATTCATCGTCCAGCACAAGGTCGCAGTCCAGCCCGCGTCCAATTGAGAGTGGCGTCTTTTTCAGTAAATACATCTTGCACGGCGTCGGCTCCAGCCGCAGCAGACTCTGCCTCATTTCCTACTCCCTTGTGGACGACCCATTTGCTTTACCCATTTGGATATTTCTAAATTAAAAGCTTGTTAAAGATTTCAATTCCAAGGTCCCGAAGCGTAGGGCCGGCCTGATTTCAGATACAGGAACTACGTCACAAAAATCACCGCGTCGTGAGGATTTGGCTTTTATATTTGTAAACAAAATTACAAAGAAACATTTGATTGATGATTGCGATCTTGGCCACCGAATCGAATTAAACGGAGCTTGAGCCACGAGCAGGAGGCCAGCTGTCAGAAGCATCGTTCCCCAGCTGTCGCTCAGCAGCACGCCACTGTGATGGACGGTCATCCGGCTGGACGGTCCTCGGATTTCCAGAACTTCCAGGGCGGAGACTGATTCGGAACGCGGCAAATGAGTTCAGCGACGCTCGCCGGATATGCACTTCCACGTTGCAGCGATGGTTGGGGCGCAGCGGTGATTTGTGCAGGACGCCGCTTGGGCAAAATCGGCTCGGACCTGGGGTGACTACGTCTTCAGTTGCATACGAATAGAGGATGAATTTTCATATATTTGTCAATCAATTTTCAATTGATTGACAAATCTTTCATTCGTCTTTCGCCTGCAATTTTTTCTTCATCGTATGCTTGTTCACATATTAAAGACTTCTGCACTCGTTTTTTTAGCTGCGAATACGCCGAAAAAGTAATTTTATTTAACAATTGAGACGTTCTATCAAACGTCCCCGAACCCTCGGTCCACATTTCTGCAGCTCTAAATGAACAAGACACACAAAAGCATCTGGAATTCCTCCCTAGGCGCTTGGGTTGCAGTGTCGGAGGTGGTCCGATCACGCGGGAAGACCAAAAGCGCTGTCGGCGCTACCGCGCTCGCGCTCGTAGGTGCTTTTGGTGGACAAGCCGTGGCGCAGACCATCGCGGTCACGGGTGGCATAAATTCCACGAATCCACAAACTGCCTCGCCGTGGAATGCCGGCTCTCTGCCTCCGTGAAACAGGGCTTGAGCGGTCTCTCCAGCAAGGCGAATATGCGAATAGCACTTCTTGAAAATGACCCGACCGACTTGCGCCTGTTGATGGAGGTGTTGTCGAGGGCCCCAGCCCAAGGCGAAGTGCCGATGACGTGCGTTCCTTTCAGCGAGGATGCAGCCTTGCGGCGGGCCATCGCCGAAGAGCCCTTCGATCTGCTCATCTTGGCCCCGATCTCTTTAGGCGACGATGACTTGTCGCTGCTCATATGGTTACGCAGAGTCCTCGAGTCGAAAATTCCCGTCATCGTGCTCAGCGCACGAGGCGCTGCACATGATGTTGCCAACGCGCTGGAAGCAGGTGCCGATGACTATGTTCTCAAGCCCTTCCGTCCGATCGAAATGCGTGCCCGCGTACAACGATTTCGCGAACTGGCGGACGCAGTGGGAATGGGAGGACGCATCGAAGTAGCCGGAAACTGGACCTTCCTGCTGGACCGCTCTACCGTCTTGCACGCGGGGCGAACTAACGAATCGTTCGATCTCGGCGACCTGGAGTTCAACCTGGCGCTCGCTCTGTTTCGCAACCGCGGTCGCGTTATGTCAAGGTTCGAGCTTCTCGAAGCGACGAATGGGAAATCTCGTTCAATAAATACCCGCGTGTTGGACAACCAAATCTTCAAACTGCGCCGTGCATTGGAGTTGGAAAACAAGGGCGTCCAGTTGCGCACGATCTACGGCAAGGGTTACCGGCTTTCTTTTACGGAGGCGCCCATCGACACGATGGTCAGCCGGGAGCACGCAGACTCAATGCACGTGGATCCTGATGAAGGACCGATGAAATCGCCGCGTAGCATCGAGCTGTTCGTGAGCACTCTAAACACGCAGGGAGCGTCAGCCGCACTCGGCTATTTGAACGCAGGCGTGCTGCATCGCTTCAGCGCCATTTACCGACTATTCGATGACAGATTCCAAAGCGTTCTGCTGCTCGACAAACTGGGCGAGGCGACGCCGGCCTATTTAGACGTCATCCCGTTCAATCTCAGCTTTTGCCAGTTCGTTTTGGGTGATGGTTTTTTTTCAACCGATGATTCGGCAGCCGACCGTCGGCTGGACGGCCACCCGTACCAGGGCGTGATGACCAGCTATTGCGGTGTGCCGATCGTCAGTGACGGTGGCAACCTCATCGGCACCTTGTGCCACTTTGACTTAACGCCGCAATCGGTGATGAAGAAAGAGTTTGGGCTGCTGCAAAGGGCTGGTCAGGCGCTTCCGGACTATGTACAGAAGGTGAAGCGGTCTGCAGACGCGCGATTGAAACCTGCAAAGCCTGAGCAATCGGGAAAAGACAAAGCTGGTTGATGCCCTGAAACAGATCTACCCGGTGCTTGAGCTTTTTGAAACGCTTGGCCTGGCAAGAAGCTCGTACTTCTAACATCGCGCCCAGGCGCCAAGTCGCAGACAAGTACGCCCAGGTACGCGGCACCATGGCGGACATCTTCGAGCGCAATCACCGCTGTTACGGGTACCGTCGGATGCGGGCGTCAGTGAGCAGCCACAGCAAGCCAATTCATGAGTTCGGCTATGGGCTACGGATTACAGGGGCAAGGTCAGTTCGAGCGCTTTGCTGCCTTCAGGTGCAGCGGCGCCGTGCGTGACTCCTACCGGAATCGTCGAGTTGCTTTTTTCGCAACAGTAAATTGCGTTCTCGTGGGCTGGTGGTGCGGCTTCGGGCTCCATAGCATCCGCCGCATGAAATCTGTCTGGCGCCTGATGGTCGACCGTTTAAAAGCAGCGTGGGCCGCGCTGCATCCCGATGCTGAAGCATCGGCAGTTCTTCGCCGTGCGCTGAACGAATTAGCGCCGCTTAAGGGAAGGAGGTCCTGGTGGGAACGCCTCCTGCGCGGCACAGGTTGGGCTGCCGCCATTGCGCTGGTCGGCTGGATCGCCCTAGTGCTGTTTCCGCGCTGACTCTGGGCGCCGAACTGCGACAAGACGCGTGAACGCGTCGGCTAACCCTGCAAGTGCTCAACCAGATGATCCAGAAACGCGCGGATCTTCGATGCCTGGCGGCGCCCCGACGCATACAGCGCATGCACGTCCAGCGTCGGTAGTCCACACCCGGGTAGCACTAACAAGAGCGAGCCATCTTTCAGCGCCGAGAGAGCAAAGTGTTTGGGAAGAATCGCAATGCCAGCGCCCTGTATCGCTGCCATGACTAGCACCTCCGGGTTGGAGCGTAGAACGATGTTCGCGAGCTCGATGCGTTGCTTCTGCCCGTCAGCGTCGAATATTTCAAAGCGGCCCGTGATCGTTTCCGGCCGAAAATCCAGGAGCGCGTGGGCTGACAGCTCAGCAACCGTAGTCACCGGGCCGTGCTTTGCCATATAGGCCGGGGCGGCACACAGCATTACGCTTTCAGCACCTAGGCGTCTTGCCGCCAATTGCTCGCTTGCCGGTGCGCCGATGCGGATGGCAATGTCTGCCTCATCGGCCAGCATATCGACTTTACGGCCCGACAGCTCGAGCAGGATCGTTACGGCAGGATGCAAAGCCATGAACGATGCCAGCGCAGGTGCAATAAACACCCGTCCAAACGTATAGGGCGCCGTGATCCGCAATCTGCCTTGCAGCGAACTCTGGGTTTCAGTCAACTCGCCAACGGCTTCGTCGAGCGCGCGCAGAGGACCGCGGATCCTAGCGAGAAACTCGCGCCCTTCTTCAGTAAGCGCAAAGCGCCCGCCGCCGCGGTGCAGCAGCTGATGACCCAGTGTGGCCTCGAGCCGCTGGATTTGCCGGGTCACGGCGGTTTTGGAGAGTCGCATGACTTGCGCGACGGTCGCGAGACTGCCGGAGTCGATGGCTTTAGCAAAAACTTTCAGATCAGAAAGAAGAATTTCCGGGTTTGCCTTCGTTGGGCGCTTTACTGGCATGGCAAAGAACATTAATTGCGGTCAGGTACGAGCTCTGACCAGGGGGGCGGTGACGTCGTCAAGCACGCATGTGTCTTGATCTTTTTCTACGTGGCCAGGTAAGGATTTTTCCGAGATTTCAGCAACATGACGCAACCTTTCGATGGCAATTCGGATCATAGATCCTGCCCTTTCCCCTTTGGACAAAGACAGCTGGGTATTCGGGTCCATCGTGACCGCTCATTCCGGACTATCGTGACTGGGCATTCCGCTCGAACGTGGCCGGTCATTCCGGGCTCAACGTGACCGATTTGCAGGCAGTCCGGAATCCCCGATCACGATGCCGAAATCGTCGTTCACGGCAGCGGAACGCTGCCGTATGTCAGCGTGTTGGTGTTGCGCATTTCATCCACCCCAGGCGGGGTTAGCCTGCCCGGCTTTGCCGAAGGCAGGCGTGCCCGCACCAAGGATCAACATGCGCAAGATCAGAGACGTTCTGCGTCTCAAACTCGAAGCCCGTCTCTCCCATGAGCGGATCGCGGCCTTATTGGGCATGTGGTCGGTATCTCCAAGGGCGTCGTCGCGAAGTACGTCGGCCTGGCCGCCGTTGCCGGCCTGGACTGGGCCACCATCCAGACCCTGAGCGACACGGCGCTGGAACGCCGCGTCGTGCAAGGCCGGCTGGACCGGCGGAGCCATTACATGCTGCCCGACTACGGCCGCATCCATCAGGAACTGCGGCGCAAGGGCATCACCCTCATGCTGCTCTGGGAAGAGTACGTGGCCGCCCATGCCGGGCAGCCCACTTACCGCTACAGCCAGTTCTGCGAGTGGTATCGACGCTATGCATTGCGATTGAAGCGCTCGATGCGCCAGATCCATCGCGCCGGCGAGAAGCTCTTCGTCGACTACGCCGGTCCGACGGTCGAACTCACCGATGGTGCGCGGGCGCATATTTTTGTGGCCGCGCTCGGTGCCTCCAGCTACACCTTCGCCTGCGCAACGCCGCGCGAGACGATGGCCGACTGGCTGCATGGGTGCGCACGCGCCCTGAGCTTCATCGGCGGCGTGCCCCAGCTGATCGTGCCGGACAACCCGCGCGCGATGATCGCGAGCCCGAACCGATATGAACCCCGCGCCAACGAGACGGTGGAGGACTTCGCGCGTCACTACGGCACCTCGGTGCTGCCGGCGCGGCCTCGCCATCCGCAGGACTTAGGCCTTGGTCGAGTCGGCAGTTCAGGTGGTCGAGCGCTGGATCCTGACGCGCCTGCGTCATCAGCGCTTCGCTACGGTTTACGATGTCAACGAGGCGATCGAGCCCTTGCTCGAGTGGCTCAACAGCAAGCCGTTCCAGAAGCTGCCCGGCAGCCGTGCGAGCGCCTTCGCCGATCTGGATGCGCCCGCCTTGCAAGCACTGCCGCTGCAGCCTTGGGAGTGGGCGGCCTTAAAGAGCGTGCGTGTGCATATCGATCACCACATCGAGATCGACGGCCACCGCTACAGCGTCCCCCAGAACCTTGTGGGGTTGCTCCTGGAAGCGCGCATCACCGAGCACGCAGTCGAACTTCTGCACCGCGGTCAGCGCGTTGCAGCCTACCAATGACATCGGCTGCACCGCTGAACACCAACACCCGAACCACAAGGACGACCCCATGATGATGAACACGACTCTGGACCAACTGCGCAGCCTGAAGCTGCTGGGCATGGCAGCAGGACTGCAGGACCAGCTCACCAGTGCCGGCATGACCGCCATGAGCTTCGAGGAGCGCACCGCGTTGCTGGTCGAGCGCGAGGTCCACTGGCGCGGCGACAAGCGGCGTGAGCGGCTCTTGAAGGAAGCGCGGTTGAAGTACCCGCAGGCGGCCATCGAAGACATGGATGGCCGCGCTGGTCGCGGCGTCGATCGCAAGGCCGTCATGAGCCTGGCGCTGGGCGACTGGATCGATTCGGGTCACAGCGTGCTGATCACAGGACCTACCGGTGCGGGCAAGTCCTGGCTTGCCTGTGCGCTGGCGCAGTACGCCTGCCGGCGCGGTCGCTCCGCCTATTACCAGCGCATGCCTCGCCTGGGCGAGGAACTGCGCATCCGTCACGGCAATGGGACCTTCGGCAAGTGGCTGATGCAGTTGGCCAAGACCGATGTGCTGTTGCTCGACGACTGGGGCATGGCGGCACTGGACTTTCAGGCCCGGTCCGACCTACTGGAAATCATCGACGACCGGGTTGCCAACAAGGCCACCATCATCACCAGCCAGTTGCCGATTGAGCACTGGCATGCATGGGTCGGAGACGCCACCATCGCCGATGCGATCCTGGATCGCCTGATGCAGCAGAACCACCGCCTCACCCTGACGGGTGAGTCTCTGCGACAGAAGCCAAGAACCACTCAAAAGGAGAAGAACACAGACCCATCGTGACCGACACTTCTAGAATCTGAACGCGCAACTCAATACGCATGACGACCGGTCACGATCAAGCGGAATCGACGGTCACGTTCGCCGGAATACGCAGTCCGCTCGCGGGCTAGACGCAGACGCCCGTCACGAACAATCTCTGCTTGCCGGAGTTCCGCGGCTTCGCGCAGCCTCAAACCTTCGGCGTCGCTGTCGATCTGATCCTTGACCGCTGCGGGAACCAGCAGACGGATGCCGTCGTTCGGGAATGTGCTCGCGTGCAGACGAAAGCCGGGCAGAGCGGGCACTCTTGCCTCTTGGGAATGAGAACTGGATTAAGAATTCGACTTGGACACGAAAGGCTCCTGTGTGGAGGAGGCTTGGAACTAGCTCCTCAGGTGGGGAAGGGATGGCGAATGAAAGCTGGCGCTAGCATCGCGGTCCGCGTCCACGCAAGAGCTGCGGTAGTCGACCTCTTCAAAACGCCTTGCTTGTCGAAACCGGCGCATATCCGCACCCCACGCTTATTCAGGGGAGCTCTCGCGGCGAATCGAGATTGACAGGAATAGAAGGCGCAAGACATCGTACATACGTTAGCCCCGGTCTAACCAACGTCAAGGTGTCGACGACGACACGTCTCTCGCTTGACTCCAACATGGGCGAACCATTGGACATCGTTTCCTCTAACTTTGACAAATCCAACTGCCCATATCTGAACGTCGAGTACGTAAGTCATTAATTTTTCTGACCTGGAATGTCGCTGAATCTTGACGCTGCCCAGCAGCCACACCCAGTCGTCATCGGTGTCGCCGAATGCCATGGTGTACCGCCCGTCATCGGAATCCGCGTGCCTCCATTTTTCGATCGACGTCCGGCCCTGAACGTCGTACCTGTAAGCATTGATCTTCCACGCAGCGATCAGCAGGCAGATACCTCAAGCGACCCATTTGAGCCCATTCATAGCTTCACCGTGATGAGTCGATAGCCGATCAAGGCAAACTCGCGAGCCACTCCTACAACCAAGTGGACGGAAGGTACATTGGTCTGTCTTCATCGTATTGCGAGTAGTAGACGCGGTCGCCAAGCCATGCGGATTTGTAGGGCTCCTTGCTTTCGAACCATCTGTCGGCAAGCACTTCGCTCTCGCTTTTTTGCGGACCCGCACCCCAGACCCAATTGCCTGGACCGTTACCGTATGCCAAGGTATAGCGACCGTCCGGGAGATCTTCGTACTTCCATGTCTCAATGGACGCATGGCCGTCCATGCCAACTCTGTAGGCATTAAGGTTCCAAGCAAAGAGAATGGCGCAGATGACTGGTGCGATCCATTTGGGCTTCTTCAAAGCTTGAGCGTGATGGGTTGATTCGAACCATCAAGGCAACTTCGCCAGCCAATTGTCCAACCAGTTGGGCGGAAGATAGATCGGCCCCGTTGCGTCGTAGCGTGAGTAAGAGACATGATCGGTATCCCAGAAGACCCAGTTTGGCTCTGTGCTTTCAAACCATCTGTCAGCCAGCACTTCAGTTTCGCCGTTTCGGCGTAGCTGCACCCAAACCCAGTTCCCTGGGCCGTTACCGTACGCCAAGGTATAGCGACCGTCCGGGGAATCCTCGTACGTCCATTTTTGAACTGATGCGCGGCCTTCAACGCCCAGCCTGTAAGCATTGATATTCCACGCAGCTATCAGCAGGCAAATACCCAAAGCGACCCACTTGAGCCCTTTCATAGCTTCACCGTGATTAGTAGCAAAGACCGTCAAGGCAATCTCGCGAGCCACGTCTCCAACCAAACGGGCGGAAGGTAGATTGGTCCGTCTGCATCGTAGTGCGAGTAGTAGACGCGGTCGCCAAGCCATGCGGATTTGTACGGCTCCTTGCTTTCGAACCATCTGTCGGCAAGCACTTCGTCCCCGCCTTTTTTGCGGAGCCGCACCCAGACCCAGTAGCCCAGTCCATCGCCATATGCAAGCGTGTATTGCCCGTCCGGCGACTCTTCATATGTCCATTTTTTAATGGATGCACGGCCCTCGATCCCCAGCTTGTATGCGTTGACATTCCACCCGACGAGCAACAAACAAATGACTAAGAGAACCCATTTGAACTTCTTCATAGGTTGATCGTGATGGGTCGACGGAGGGTGACCCATATGCGATCCGAGTAGATGATGAAGTCGCCACCGCGGCCGTGCTTCTGCTGCCATGCGCGGAAGTCGCTATTGCGCACAGGGTAGAAAATGTTGTCGGCGCCCTTGCCGATCCTGACCGGTGCGTCTGACAACTGCGCGTTGACGGCCATAGCAGCAGCATGCAGGTGCTGAATGGCGACATGGCTCTTGTTCCAGTGCCCAAGGTACTGAGATACATTGCCCGGCGTGGTCGAGAAGGTGTAGTGATCTTTGACATAGATGGCTACGCGCGTGACGGTGGCGGTGCCGGCCTGCTGATTGAAGGTGGCCTCGGCGATCGTCGCGTAGAAGTTGAAAGCGCCCAGTGCACCGGTCAGGTCATCCGGCACGCCGTTGTTGGACATCTCTTCGTACATCTGAACCGCGATGCGCTCCGACCAACTTGCGTTCACATCGATCAGCTGAAACTGAAACTCCTCGTGGAAGCGCTGAAGATCGCCTTTGCATTCCAGCCAAGGTTGAATCGATTGGCGCGTTTTGTAAGGCGTCAATTTGTTCACCAAGATACCGCGCGCACGAGGGGTCTCGAGCATTAGCGACTCGGTCAATGTATCGAAGGCATTCTTCGCCCTCCGAAATCCGAGTACCCACGCCATCATGATGGTTGCGGTGTCGACCATATTCGGTGGGTACGGGAATCCGCTTTGGTTGATCTCGGCTCTCTCGTCGGCATCGCTCAGCGAGTAATTGAGCTGCCCGCTAAACCATCGCTCCATCAACGTCGCAGACATCGGCATGCCAAGCTTGCGCATGGCGCCCGGAATGTCCTGGATGTCGAAGGGCGGCACCACGGGCCGCTTCGGTGCGGGCGGCGTTGGCGCGACGGCGGGTGCCTTTGACGGCGCGGGCGGCGGGTTCTGGATGGCGTGAACTGCGCTGCCGATGGACGACGCCACCTTGGCGATCGCCAGCACCGTGTTGACGTAAGCGTCGCCAGCGACTTTCTTCGGGACTGTCTTGGTTGCCGGCTGCGGCGCTGCTGGTGTGACAGACGACTGTGAAGGCAGCGATGCCAGCGGCGGCGGCGCTCTGTCGAGCGACAGCGCGACGCCCTCGATCTCGCACCTTTGGCCCATGCACTTCGACCAGGTGCGCAAAAAGTTGGCCGATTGAAGAAACGGCTCTTCCTCGTCTTGAACGATCATGAGTTCTCCCTGAATTTTGTTTGCCGACACTATACGAGCGGCGTTGCAAAGGGGGTGGCTCAGTCGTGCCGGGGCCAAAGGCTGGTGGCAGGCGGAGCGTTTTCCGCCAAGCGCATTGCCTACAGCTAAATCTTCGGACTCGCCGCAGCCCGAGCCGCTTCGAGATACGACCTGGCGCGCTCGGCCAGCGCCGCCTCGCCCGGCGTGCTCGGTGTGAAGGCTTCGACAGGCGTCGGCCGCCCATGCGAATCGACCGATACGAACACCACCAGGCATTCAGTGGTCTTGGTCATCTCGCCGGTCTTCATGTCGCCGCTGCGCACTTCGACCGAGATGTTCATGCTGGTCGTGCCGGTGTAGGCGAGGCGGGCTTCGACCTCGACGAGGTCGCCGATCTTGACGGGGTGTTGAAAGCGGATGCTGCCGATGAAGACGGTCACGCAGTAGCGCTTGGCCCAACTGCTGGCACAGGCATAGCCGGCTTCGTCGATCCACTTCATGACGGTGCCGCCGTGCACCTTGCCGCCGAAGTTGACGGTGTTGGGTTCGGCAAGAAAACGCAGGGTTATGGAGGACATGGGGCCGCCTGTGG
Source organism: Variovorax sp. RTB1 (assembly GCF_035018765.1). NCBI lineage: Bacteria > Pseudomonadati > Pseudomonadota > Betaproteobacteria > Burkholderiales > Comamonadaceae > Variovorax > Variovorax sp. RTB1. The sequence continues at coordinate 19,473 of NZ_JASJXG010000022.1, read as the reverse complement.
GGTGTGCGCCAAGGGCGATGGCGCTGGATAATCGTTGGCATTATTCCCGAGAGCGAACAAGCGCCGGTCTCTTCTTTTTTCTTCCTCAATATGCATTCAAAACAAAAACTCCTGCCGCGCTTTTCACGGCGCTTTCAGCTCGCGGCCATGGCCGTGGGTTTGTGCACGGTGGTGGTCGGCGCTTCGGCGCAGGGCACGCACACGTGGCCCACCAAGCCGATCCGCATCCTTGTTGGCTTCCCGGGAGGATCGACGCCCGACATGGCGGCACGCGCCATCGCCGAGCCGTTGGGCCGTGCACTCGGCCAGCCGGTGATCGTGGAGAACAAGCCGGGCGCGTCGGGCAACATCGCGACCGACCAGGTGGCCAAGGCGACCGACGATCACACGCTCGGCGTGGTCATCAACGGCAACCTCACGTCCGCCAAGATGTTGTATCCGCGCCTGCCGTACGACCCGGCCAAGGACTTCAGCTACATCAGCCTGCTGGCGACTGCACCGTTGGTGTTGATAGCGCCCATGTCGGCACCCGATGGCGCCGCCTTCTTCGATGCCGCTCGCAAGGCCGGCGACACCTGGAACTACGGCTCGGTCGGCACCGGCTCGGTCGGTCATCTGGGCATGGAACTGATGAAGGCGAAGATGCCCGGCCTGATGCCTCAGCACATTCCGTATCAGGGCAACCCGCAGGTCGTGACCGCCATGATGGGCGGGCAGATCCAGATGGCGCTGGTGCCACCGGGCATCGCGCAGCCGCAGGCCAAAGGCGGCAAGCTGAAGGTGATCGGCCTGACCACCAGTGGCCGCAGCGTGCTGATGCCGGAGGCGCCTTCGCTGGCCGATGCCGGCGTCAAGGACTTCCAGCTCGAGGTGTGGACCGCGCTCATCGGACCGGCCAGTCTGTCGAAGGCGGCGCAGGATCGATTGGCGCTCGAGATGCCGAAGATCATGCAGAACCCCGACGTTCGGCGGCTGCTCTTCAACCAGGGCTGGCAGGCGGTCGGCACCTCGGCCGAAGGCCTGAAGACGCGCATCAAGGAAGAGAGCGCGACCATGGCGAAGATCATCGCCGCGCGCGGCATCAAGATCGAATGACCGGCGCATGACGGCACGCACTACCACGCTGGACGAACCCGGCCGCGCGCTTCCAGTCTTCGGTGAGTACGACGTCGTTGTCATCGGTGGCGGGCCCGCTGGGCTGGCCGCTGCGGTGAGTGCGGCAACGCACGGGGCGCTCACCTTGCTGGTCGAGCGTTACGGCTTTCTCGGTGGCATGGGTACGGCGGGCGGCGTCACCAATTTCGCCGGGCTCTACGGCCGCAAGGACGGCGAGATGCAGCAACTGGTGCATGGCGTGGTCGACGACCTGATGCAACGCATCGATGCGCTCGGCGGACTCAACAAGCCGCAGGACGGCATGCAGGGCCGCATCCGCGTGCGCTCGTACGACGTGTCGGCATACAAGTGCGCGGCCGACCAGATGCTGCTGTCGGCCGGTGTCGACGTGCTGTTTCATGCGTGGGCCGCTGCGGTCATTAAGGACGATGCGCGCATCGAGGCGCTCGTTGTCGAAACCAAGTCGGGCCGGCAAGCCATTCGCGCCAACATGTTCGTCGACTGCTCCGGCGATGCCGACGTGGCGGCCTTTGCCGGCGTGCCGTTCGAGGTCGGCGACGGTCATGGCAACAGCCTGTTCCCGACGACGATGTTCCGCATCGGCCACGTCGAGTCGGAGCGCGCGCTGGCGGCCATCGGCGAGTTCAAGGCCATCAACGATTTGATGGAAGCAGCGCTGCGCGACGAGCCCGGTCGCTACAAGTTTCCGCGCGAGGGTGCCATCGTGCGGCCGCAGATCAACCCGACCGAATGGCGCGCCAACGTCACCCAAATTCGCAACGAAATAGGCCGCGCGATGAGTGGTGTCGATGCGCGCGAGCTGAGCGCGGGCGAAACCGAAGGCCGGCGCCAGATCGTCGAATATTTTCGCTTCATGCGCGAGAAAGTGCCGGGCTTCGAACACTCGCAGATCGTCGACATCGCGCCGCAGGTCGGCATTCGCGAGACGCGGCGCATCGGCGGCGACTACGCGCTGAGTGGAGAAGACATCCTCTCGTCCGCGCGCTTCGACGACGTGATCGGGCTCAACGCCTGGCCGATGGAACTGCACGGCGACGGTCGCATCGACTGGGGCTTTCCGCGCGATGCCGGCAACGCCAACAACGACTTGCCGTGGCGCATGCTGGTGCCGCAGAAGGTGGATAACTTATTGGTCGCGGGACGTTGCGCATCGATGACGCACGAGGGGCAATCGGCCGCGCGTGCCAGCGGCGGTTGCTTCGTGATGGGGCAGGCTGCAGGGACTTCAGCGGCGAGCGTTGGCAAGGGTCGCGGCACGGTACGCGATGTCGATGTGGCCGCGCTGCAAAAGCAGCTGCGAGCCGACGGCGCGATGTGGGGGTGACTCGGATCAAGTCGGCCGCGCCGTGCTGAAGCTCGCCTAGAAGCGCACCCCGGTCGACAGCCGCGCCATGTTCTGCGGCGTGAAGTTGACCTTCGGGTCCCAAGCGGCGCGCACGAACCAGCGTGGCCAGTCATAGCCGACCGACAGGCCGACGCGACGAATGAACTGGCCGTCGACCGTGCCCTGCTTGGCAAGCAAATCGACAGTCAGCCGCTCGCCGTTGCCCACGCCCTGGCGCCATATCAGGTGCACGTGTTGCTGGTCGGGATTCAGGCGGTTGTCGCGCACCAGCTGCACTTGCAGTGACGTGGCCTCGGACCAGCGATAGCCACCGTAGGCTGTGTACGAATCGTTCGGGTCGAAGTTGAGGTTGGCGTAGCTGCGCAGGTTGGTGCGGCCGAGCCCCGCACCGACGAACCAGCTGTCGCCGGTCTCCACCGCGAGGCTGCCGCCGAAGAAGCCGCCCGATGCCGCCTGCAACGACGGCAGCACGCGCACCGGTCCGAGCGTGATGGTGCGGTCCCAGCCGCCACGCAACTGCGAGAAGTCGAGCACCGGCGAGCGAAACCAGCCGAGCCAGACATTGCCGGATCCATAGTCGTAGCGCAAGTTGACGTCGAGCCCCGGTCCCGCCGGCAAGCCGCCGCCCGACACGCCGTAGTAGCCGACAGTGAGCTTGTAGGGTGTCGGCGCTTCTTGCGCCGCAGCCTGTTGGCAGAGCCCCAGCGGAAGGAGCGCCGCAAGGCAAACGGTTGGGAGAGAGAAACAGAAACAAAAACGAAGAGGGCAGCGCATGCCGCGAATGTACGGCGCCCTCTATGTCATCGAGCTGACTACTTCGCCGGAATCGGAGCCTGTTGGGCTTGAACGTTGGGGCTGGTCGGATTCGACATCGTCGAGATGACGCGGCTGTTGACCCGCGATCCGCCAACCACGTTTTGATCCGGTGCGGCAGCCGTCGCACGGGCCGGCGCATCGACAGCGGCGGGGTCCATCGTGGAGACGAAAGGATCGGCGCCGCGCGAGCCGCGTGTCACGTTCTGGTTGACGGCGTGCGCCGCATCGATGGCTTGCTGCTGCATTTTTGCCGGGTCGGCCGTGGGCGTGAACTTCTCGGCACCGCGTGAGCCGCGCGTCACGTTCTGGTCGGGCGCGCGGGCTGCGGCGATGGCTTCGGCTTCGACCTGGGCGCGGGTGCGGCCGGTGGCGGGTTGGGCTTGGGCGGCGGTCACGGCCAGCACGGCGATGGCCGCAGTAGCGATGTTCGTGTAGAGCTGTTTCATGATCGGTCCTTGTCTTGAGTGGTAGGTGTTAACCCGAATCCAAGGTTAGGCCTCTCACAAGGCAGGCGGATGACACGCGCTGCATCTCGCGGCGCATGCTTTTCTGATGGCAGTCGACTTAGTCGACTTGCTTCTTCGGCCGACCCGACTTCAGCGGTGTCAGCGCATCGAGCGCGGCGCGCAAGGCGGGCGCCGACATGGCTTGCAACGCGTGCAGGCCCGCACGCAGCAACTCACTCTTCTTGGCCGGACGCTTGAACATGACGGCGCGGTCTTTGAGCCTGGCGATCAACGCGTAGTCGTCTTGCGGCATCGTGAAGCTGTCACGCACCAGCTTGTCCTTTTGCTCGGATGTCTTGCGGGTGTCGATGGCTTTGGTCGATGACTTGACCGAGGACTTGGCGTTCGATTTTGCGGACGACTTCGGCGCAACCTCAATTTGCTTTGCGGGCGCTGGCTTCACCGGGACGATCGGGCTGACCTTTTTTGGCGCAGGCTTCTTGATGAGTGAAGAAGCTTTCTTCGCGGCTGGCAATGGCGCGGTCTTCAGCTTTGGGATGGGCTTGGCGACCGGTTTGATGGCCGTCTTTGCGACCGGTTTTGCCACGGTCTTCGTGACAGGTTTTGCCGATGCCTTGACCGATGCTTTCGGCGTTGCTTTTGGGTTTGACTTCGGCACCGGCTTCGCGGGCAGCTTTGCTGCAGCCTTGCGCGCGGGTGCGACCGCCTTCTTCGGCGCCGCTTTGCGAAGGGGCGCAACAGCCTTCTTGGCTGCAGGCTTCTTTGGCGTCGCGGCGTCGTCGGGCACGGTGGTCGCAGCGGCGGCGGGTGCAACTACGGCGGTCGCTGATGCATTCGAGGCCTTCGGCGGAGTAGAGGTCGGCCGTGCGCTGGAAGTCGCGATATCGGCGGTTGCGTCAGGGGAAGGCGATGCGGTTGCAATGGGATTTGTCATTGATTTTTCTTAAATGGTGTAAATCATTTATACCATAATTATCGGATTAGTCTGATCTACAACACTTAAGCTTCACTCAAATGATTCGATTCAATGTTCGTTCGATCGCGGCGACCGTCGCGACTCTGCTGGTGCTCTGTTTGGCAACGTGGGGTTCCTTCGTGCAGGCAAGCACATCGAGTGCGTCCGCCGCCATGGAGCGCTACGACGGTATGTGCGAAGCCTCTGCAGCAGTGGCGCTCGACTCGCAGCACTTCGTCGTCGGCGACGACGAGAGCAACGCACTCAACGTCTACCGCATCGGGCAGAGTGCGCCTGCGCGGCCCGCCGTCGACTTGGCAGCGTTCCTCGCCACAGGAGACAAGGCGTCCGACATCGAAGGCGCAACCCGCATCGGCGACACCATCTACTGGATCTCGTCGCACAGCCGGACCTCATCGGGCAAGGCCAGACCTTGGCGGCGCCGGCTGTTCGCCACGCAGGTCGATCTCGGCGTATCACCGCCCACCGTTCGCCCCGTTGGCAAGCCCTATGTCGACCTGATCGAAGACCTCGCTTCGGCACCCGAACTCCAAGGACTCGGTCTCGGCAAAGCGGCCGACATTGCGCCCGAGCAACCGGGTGGTCTGAACATCGAAGGCCTGGCCGACACGGCTGACGGACATTTGCTCGTGGGCTTTCGCAATCCGCTGAAAGACGGCAAGGCGCTGCTGGTCCCCATCACCAATCCTGCTGCGCTGCTGGTCCCCATCACCAATCCTGCTGCGCTGGTGGTCGGCGACGGAGCAAGGCCAGCGTTCGGGCCACCCGCGTTGCTCGACCTGGGAGGCCGAGGCATCCGCAGCATGGAACGCATCGGCGCCGTCTACTGGATCGTCGCCGGACCGACCGGCGATGTCGGCAGCTTCGCGCTGTACGCATGGGATGGTGTGCCGACGCATCCGGCCACGCCCGCACCGGTGGCACTGCCGGCGCAGTTCAGTGCCGAGGCGCTGTTCGCTCTACCCGGCACGGGTCAGGCGATGCTGCTGAGCGATGACGGCACCCTGCGCGTCGAGGGCACACGCTGTGACCAGTTGGACAAAGCGAAGCAACGCTTCAGGGCACTGCGCATCCCGCTTCAAAGATAGAAAGCGCATCGACACTGCACGTCGATGCGTGCGCGCTCCATGTCACAAAACGGTCAGACGATCGTGGCAGCATGAAGAAGTGACAGCCGCGGGCGCTGGTAGGGAATGCGCAAGCACCTCAACCATGAGGCATCCCGATGTTTGCGGCTGTTGCTATCCCCATTGCTCCACAGTGGGCGTGAATTTGGCGAGCCGGGTCGCGCGATCCGCAAAAAGCGGTGCACCGACATATCGCAGTGGCGCCTGGATGTGCGCATCGGCCAGCGACAGATGCCGGACTGCTTCACGCAGCCGGAGCACATCGGAGTCCTGATCCCCATATCTGGCGGACATTTTCTCGAGCAGATGGCTCAAGCGTGCGTTCTCTTTGCTCATTTGAAGCTCCTGTCAGAAAAAGCAGCTGGCAATTGAAGCTTGCACGCCAGTCGCCAACCTCTTCGTTATAGGGCAGAGGCGGATCGTCTGCCGATGGTTTTTGTTTCGAGGCGCAACGCAGCGAGCGAGTCCGCCGCTGCCACTGCTGCAGCGACAGCCGCTGGAAACTGTCACGTCAAGTCGCTAACCTCAAAACAATATGGCAACAGCGGATCAAATGACGGTGGTTTTTGTCTCCAGGCGCAATTCGCTTCGCAGTGTTCTGGCGCAGGCCTGCCTGGAGCATCTGGGCCAAGGCCGTTTTGTGGCGCTGTCTTGTGGAAGACCCGGATATGTCGCAGAGGAAGTGCATCCCGCTGCGCTGGGCGCGCTTGCCGGTGCGAGCATGCAGCCGCCCGCAATGGTTCCGGCCGCGTGGACCCAGCTCCGGTCGCGCGATCTCGCCAAAGCCTCATTCATCATCACGCTGGACACAGAGACACACGGGCACGAGCCATCGTGGCCCGGTCAGCCGGATTCGGCGCTGTGGGAGATGCCGGACGCTGCTGGACAGGATGATCCGGAAGCAGCGGCCTATGGCGCCATTCAGATCATCTATGCGCTCCGGCGCCGAATCGAACTGTTCGTCAACCTGCCGATGGCGAAAGGCGAGCGCGCATCGATTCGAGACGACATCAGAGACATGGGCAGGATGGGCTAGCGCTCGTCGATGCTTTATGCCGCACCGAATCATGTTTCATCAGACATCAGCAGCCCGACCATGACCTCACCTATGTTTAGATTGCGCGTCGATCGCGTTGAGCACGGCAATTTCGTATGGGTGATCACTGAAGTTGGTCCGTTGATAGAAGAGACGGAGCTTGCTTCGTCTCTGAAGGAATACGCGACACCTGGTGATGCGTTGGCCGCGGGCGCCAAGGTGCTGGAGCAGACAAAGGGCGATTAGCCGCACGCCATCGGCCGAGACGTTAAATGTCACAAATGGTATCTAGCATGGGCCGATGAACTTGCCCTGCCCCTCTCGCCGCCGCTTGCTCGGTGGCACCCTCGGCGCCGCAGCGCTGACGCTGTTTTCGACAGACGCCACTGCGCTTGCACCACTCGTTCGACCTCCGGACGTACCTGCGGTTCAGATGACGCAAATCATGGACATGTCGCCGAGCCAGCAAGCGTTGTCGCGCGACTACGCGACAGGATTCCGGCTCGCCTTCGCTGAATCGACTGCCAAGGCGGGACCACGCATCGAGCTCAAATCCATCGAGGTCGATGGATCGGATGCCGCATTGCAAGACGCCATCAAAAAGGTCAAGGCTGACAGCAGCCAGGTGGCCATGATCGGTACGGTGGGCGAAGGCCTGGCGCTGGCGAGTCTGAAGCAGGCGGAGAAGAACGGACTCGAGATTGCCCATGTCGCGCCGTGGCTTGCCGACTCGCGCTTCGACGGCCAAGTCAATCTGTTCGCACTTTTCGCTTCGAGGGAGGATCAGATTCGGTACGTGCTCAAGGGCTTCGCCACCATGGGCGTGTCGGAGTTGGGCATCGTGTATCCGAACGCAGCGCACGAGGCTGCATTGCAGCCGGGGACAGCGCAGATCCTCGAGCGGTTGAAGCTCAAGGCACGAGTGCTCACTGCAACCCAAGAGAGCGATCTCGAATCCTTCGGCAGACACCTCGATGCAAAGGTGCCGTACTTTCTGCTTTTCATGGGCAGCGCGATCGAACTGTCTTTGTTCACGCGCGGGCTCAGCAAGCGGGGAATGCAGCGCTATGTGGTCTGCTTGTCCGACGTCGACGCCAACACCTTCTTGCAACTCGCACCGGGCACGGCCGTGCCGATCGTCTTCACTCGCGTCGTGCCAGACCCGCGTGACGGCAAGGTGGCGGTGGTGCGGGCCTACAAAAGCGCACTTCAGCGCTATTTCGACGAAGACCCTTCACCCACGAGCCTGGCCGGCTACCTCGGCGGCCGCTACGCCGCTTCAGTCGTTGCTTCCGCAGGTTCGACTCCGGGGCGCGCCCGCGTTCTGTCGGAGTTCAAACGGCGTGTTGCGACCAACATCGACGGTTGGCGCTTCGATTTCGCTGCTGACGGACGGGCCAGCAGCTACGTGAGTCAGACCTTGTTGAACAGCAACGGCAGCCTTGTCGGCTGACGCACCACAGCCCATGGCGTGCGACCGCGAAAGTGCGAGATCGCCCCTTTGCGCAATGACGGTCGGCAGGAGTGGCCGAAAGACAAGGTGATACGTCAGCCTCGATGGAAGGCTCTCAAAAACTGCAGCCCCGCGTCTTCCAACGAGCCGTCGTTGTACACCTCGATCGCGCCCGCTGGCGCTTGAAATGCAAGAGCGCGCTCTATGCGCGCTTCGACGGCGGCCGGTGTTTCACGGCCGCGCGCCAGCAGACGCGCCCGCAACGTGTCGACGCTCGCGGTGACATGAATCACCTCGAGCTCCGGAAATCTGATCAGAGCTTGAGACAGGTAGGCACGCGACCCGTTGACGATCACCCGACAGCCCGCGTCGAGCGGCGCCAATTCGACATGTCGAACGCCGTAGCGCAAGCCGTTGGCTTGCCAGTCGAAGGCAAATGCCTGCGCCTCGCACAGCCTCTGAAAAGCTTGTGCATCGACGCTGTGGTGCTGCTCATCGCCCGACTGCACTGGGCGGGTGATCGTGCGGCGTGCCCAATGGACAGACGCCTCCAGAGGAAGATGGTTTCGAAGCCACGCGAGGAGGCTGTCCTTGCCGGCGCCGGAAGGGCCCATGACATAGATCAGCTGCCCCTTCATCGGCCCAACCTCATGTGCTCGACGAGTTCGAAGTCGGCGCCGGGACGCGGCTCGGCAAAGAGCGCGACCGAGTCGAAGCGACAGGCGGGCAATGCGCCGAAGCACTGGGTGGCTGCGGCTTTGATCGCGTCGACGACCTGCGACGGCGTGTCACCCAAGGCGCCCGTGAGCGACATGTGAAAACGAAAAGCGTCCAGCACGAAGGGGTAGCCCCAGCGCAGTAGCAACGCGTCTTCTTGCGGAGTCAACCGTGCTGCCCGCCGACGCTGCAGCTCAACCGGTGACAGCGTTGCAGCCAACGCATGAAGTCCCGTCACGCAAGCCGCTGCGACCGCGTTGATTCCGTCGAGTTGGCCGCAGTCGCCTTCCGGCACAAGGGCGAGAAAATCGTCGAGCTGTTGCACCTTCAACCCGGGCAACGTAAAGCCTTCGAACCCCGCGCACAGGTCATGCAGGCGATCGCGCAGCGCCTTGAATTCCACGCCCGGAGCGAGCGCGAAAGGCGCCTTGAGCGTTGCGTGCCATCCGTAGCGACGCGGCGCGCGGGTCAGGCGCTGTTGCACCAGGCTGCTGACGCCCGGCACGACAGGCTGCGGCAGCGATCGCCCTTGCGCTGCGCAGCGTCCGATCCATCGACTGCCGACTTCCCACCAAATGCTGCTCTCTGCCGGCGCGAAGTACGCGGCATAGCGATGCGCCGTTCCGTGTGACGCTGGATCACTCATCGTGAGCCACTGTGAGGGTGACGCGGTCACCGGCAAACCAAGCCAGCGCATATTCAATGGGCACACCCAGCGGGTCGACGTTGACGCTCTCGACCAGCAGCACCGGCCGGCTCGCCGTTTGTCGAAGGTGCGCTGCCACGATGGCATCGGGCATCTGCGCGGTGATGCGGCTTTCGAGCCGCGTGTAGTCCTTGACGTCATGCGCGGCGAAGCCGGCGGTGATCGATCCGGTCTCGCGCACCACTTCTTCGAGACCGTCGAAGCGGGGCAGCGGAAAGTAGCGTTCGCTGAAGTTCAGTGGCTGACCCTCGGCCTCGCCCAGGACGCGCAGGCACAGCACCGCGCTTCGGGCTGGCACGCGCAACGCACGCGCCTGCGTGGCCGTTGCGCGCACGTTCTTCGCGTCGAGCACGCGCAGTGCGCCGCGCAAACCCGCATGCACCATGTTTTGGTGGTGCCGCGTCCGTTTGGCCAGCACAAGGTCGACTGCGAACTCTTCGACATAGGTACCGCTGCCTTGTGCGGCGCGCAGCAGGCCCTGACTGCACAGGCTCGCGAGCGAGCGCCGGATCGTGTGGCGATTCACGCCGAACTGCTCGGCCAGCGCGTGCTCCGACGGCAGGCGTTGGCCTGGTGGGTAGACCCCGCGCGCGATGGATTCGGCCAGCTCGGCCGCAATTCGGGTCGAGAAGCTTGCACGCGTTGCGGTCGCGGAAAGGGAAGCGGAGGTAGAGGAATTGAAGGCAGTGATGGCTGTCATGAAAACTACACGCCCCGGTCCTAAGCTCGTGGCAGTTGTCCGATTTGTCTATACAACTTTTCCAGAGTAGCACCTTCATGTTTCATGCCTTTGACAGTCATCCGGTCGACCGGCCTGCAGATCGTGCGCAGTGGATGGCCTTGCTGGCGCGTGCCCCGATGGCGCTGCTCGAGCCGGCGCTCGGACCGCATGCGCTTTGCGCGCCACGTTGGCTGCGCCCGCCGGAGACTGGACTGATGATGGTCCAGGGCCGTGTCGGCGGGACCGGAGAGCGCTTCAACCTCGGTGAGGTCACGGTGACCCGCTGCGCGCTGCGGCTGCCTGACAGGCGCTACGAGCAGGCGGCCGTCGGCGTGGCCTATGTGCTGGGTCGCTCGCACCGCCAGGCACAACTGGCCGCGGTGGCCGATGCGCTCCTGCAGGAGCCGGAACAGCAGGCATTGCTCGACGCCAGCTTGCTGGAGCCGGTGCGGGCGCACCTGGCCCGCGAGCGCGCACGTCGTCATGCGCGTGCGCAGACCAGCAAGGTCGAGTTCTTCACCGTGGCGCGTGAAACCGGGTCGGCACGCGACGAGGAGGGCGACGAATGAAGCCGGCCGATCTGCGCGCCATCGGCGCCGGTTTTTCCGATCTCTCGTTTGGCAGCCAGGCCGTGTTTCGCGCTGCGTTGCATGCGCTCTCCTACCCTGGCCGTCCGGTCGACCTTCCGCATGATGCGCAAGTGCCGGCGCATGGACATGCGGCTGCGGCCGCTCTGCTGCTGGCGCTGCTCGACCCGGACTGCAAGCTCTGGCTGTCCCCCTCGCTGGCAGGTACCGATGCAGCCGCGTGGCTGCGCTTTCATTGCGGCTGCGTGGTGGTCGAAGAACCGGCGCAAGCGCAGTTCGCCTGGGTCGCAGCCAGTGACGACATCCCTTCGCTCGCAAGCTTTGCACAAGGCAGCGACACCTATCCCGACCAGTCGACGACTTGCGTGATCGAGGTGTCTGGCCTTGCCGAAAGCGCCGTTGCATCGGGTGAGGCCGGTTGGCGCCTGCAAGGTCCGGGCATCCGCGAGCAGGTGCTGCTGAGAGTCGAAGGCCGTGCGCCGTCGACCGCCGCGACGCTGGTGGCGCAGCGCACGCTCAACTACGCGGCCTTCCCGCGCGGCGTGGACCTTTTTCTCGCGACGGCCCGCCAGATCGTGGGCCTGCCGCGCACCACCCGCATCGAACTGGAGGCTTGAAGCATGTACGTTGCCGTCAAAGGTGGCGAAGCCGCCATCCTCAACAGCTACCGGCTGCTGGCCGAGCAGCGACGCGGCGATACCGCCACGCCAGAGCTCTCGATCCGGCAGATTCGCGAGCAGCTCAAGCTGGCGGTCGATCGCGTGATGACCGAAGGCTCGGTATACGACCCCGAGCTCGCCGCGCTGGCGATCAAGCAGGCCTCGGGCGATCTGGTCGAAGCCATTTTCCTGTTGCGCGCCTACCGCGCGACGTTGCCGCGCCTGGGCAGCAGCGTGCCGCTCGATACGGCGCGGATGGACCTCGATCGGCGCATCTCCGCCACCTTCAAGGACCTGCCCGGCGGCCAGGTGCTGGGCCCGACCTACGACTACACGCAGCGGCTGCTGGATTTTTCGCTGCTCGCGCAAGGGCAGGAAACGCCCGCCGGACTGCCTGCGACAAAGCTGCCTGCGACTGAGGCGAACGAGGCCGCATCGACACCCCGCGTCGTCGATCTGCTGCACCACGAAGGCCTCATCGAAACACGCCCTATGCCGCCAGGCGATCCGGCGCCGGTGGACATCACGCGCGAGCCCTTGCGCTTCCCTGCGGAGCGCGCGAGTCGTCTCCAGAACCTGGCACGCGGCGACGAGGGGTTCCTGCTCGCCATGGCTTATTCCACCCAGCGCGGCTACTCGCACAGTCACCCTTTCGTGGGGGAGATCCGGTTTGGCGGGGTCGCGCTCGAACTCGAGCCCGAGGAACTGGGCTTTGCAATCTCCATAGGCGATCTTGAAATCACAGAGTGCGAGATGGTCAACCAGTTCGCCGGGAGCAAGAGCCAGCCGCCCCAGTTCACGCGCGGCTATGGCCTGGCGTTTGGCCACAGCGAGCGCAAGGCGATGGCCATGAGCCTGGTCGACCGCGCGCTGCGTGCGGAGGAACTGGGCGAGGCGGTCGAGTCGCCGGCCCAGATGCAGGAATTCGTGCTGTCGCACAGCGACAGCCTCGAGGCCTCCGGCTTCGTGCAGCACCTGAAGCTGCCGCACTACGTGGACTTCCAGTCCGAGCTGGCCCTGGTGCGCAAGATGCGCGCCGCCGCCAGCCAGGCGACGAACCAGGCCACGAACCCACCGACCGATAGCGAGCTCCCATGAACCCATCGCTTGTCCCGCAGGATGCCGGGCCGGTTGTCGACGCCTACGCCGACGATGCCGTCGCGCAGAACTTCAACTTCGCCTACCTCGACGAGCGCACCAAACGGATGATTCGCCGTGCCGTGCTCAAGGCCGTTGCCATCCCCGGCTACCAGGTGCCTTTCGGCTCGCGCGAAATGCCGTTGCCGTACGGCTGGGGCACCGGTGGTATCCAGGTCACCGCGGCCGTCATCGGGCCGCGCGACGTTTTGAAGGTCATCGACCAAGGCTCGGACGATACGGTCAACGCCGTCAATATCCGGCGCTTCTTCGAGCGCACTGCGGGTGTTGCGACCACCACGCGCACGCACCAAGCCACGCTGATCCAGACGCGCCACCGCATTCCCGAGGCGCCGCTGGCCGAGGGGCAGGTGCTGGTCTATCAGGTGCCGGTTCCCGAGCCGATGCAGCGACTGGAGCCGCGCGAGAGCACCACCCGAACGCTGCATGCGCTGGCCGAATACGGGCTGATGCATGTGAAGCTCTACGAAGACATTGCTCGCTACGGTCACATCGCCACCACCTACGACTATCCGGTGCTGGTCAATCACCGCTACGTGATGTCACCCTCGCCGATCCCTAAATTCGACAACCCGAAGATGCACATGAACCCTGCATTGCAGCTGTTCGGCGCAGGGCGCGAGAAGCGCATCTACGCCGTGCCTCCGTACACACCGGTCGAGAGCCTGGGCTTCGAAGACCATCCGTTCGAAGTGCAACGCTGGGACATGCCGTGTGCCCTGTGCGGCGCCACCGAAAGTTTTCTCGATGAGGTCATCACCGACGACCGTGGCACGCGCATGCACGTGTGCTCGGACTCGGACTACTGCCAGACGCGCGCAGCGTCTTGCGCAACGGAGGCTGCATGAGCGCCGACCCGACGTCGTGCGCGCCGCCGCCGCTGCTGCGCGTGCGCGGCATCGGCAAGCGCTATGGCGATCGCGTGGCGCTGCAGGACGCGTCGTTCGATCTTTGGCCCGGCGAAGTGCTGGCCGTGGTGGGCGAATCGGGCTCCGGCAAATCGACGCTGCTCAACGCCGTCGCGGCGCGCTGCCTGCCGGACACAGGTAGCGTGCAATTCCTGACGCGCGCAGGGCGTCTGCAGGAAGTGTTCGACATGAGCGAGGCAGAGCAGCGCCTGCTGGCGCGCACCGACTGGGGCTTCGTGCATCAGCATGCACCGGACGGCCTGCGCATGGACGTCTCGGCGGGCGCCAACGTGGGTGAGCGCCTCATGGGGCTCGGCGAGCGGCACTACGGCCGCCTGCGTGCCACCGCGAGCGAGTGGCTCGAGCGCGTGGAGATCGAGCCACGCCGCATCGACGATGCACCGCGCACCTTCTCGGGGGGCATGAGGCAGCGCTTGCAGATCGCGCGCAACCTGGTCACGCAGCCCCGGCTGATGTTCATGGACGAGCCGACCTCCGGCCTCGACGTGTCGGTACAGGCCCGCCTGCTGGACCTGCTCAGGCAGCTGACGCGGCAGATGCAACTCGCCGCGATCATCGTCACGCACGACCTCGCCGTGGCGCGCCTGCTGGCACACCGCATGGTGGTGATGCAGCGCGGCCGCGTGGTCGAGTCAGGGCTCACCGATCAACTCCTGGACGATCCGCAGCATCCCTACACCCAGCTTCTCGTGTCCTCGGTGCTCCAGCCATGAACCACCCGCTTCTCCGAGTCGAGGGGCTGGCCAAGCGGTTCACCCTGCACCATCAGAACCAGCTCGAGTTGGCCGTCTTCGACCGCGTCGACCTCAACGTGAATGCTGGCGAATGCGTGGTGCTCGATGGCGCCTCCGGCCTGGGCAAGAGCACGTTGCTCAAGCTCATCTATGCCAACTACCGCGCCAGCGCGGGCAGCATCCGCGTGCAGCCAGCGCAGGGCGAGGCAGTGGAGGTGACGACCGCTTCCCCGCGCGAGCTGGTCCGCCTGCGGCGCGACACCATCGGCTACGTGAGCCAGTTTTTGCGCGTGATCCCGCGCGTCTCGGCACTGGATGTGGTGGCCGAATCCCTGGCCGAAGACGCGGGCGACGACGCCTGCGCCATCGAGTCGGCACGCGAGCAGGCGCGTGCCTGGCTCACACGGCTGCACATCCCCGAACGCCTCTGGCACCTGCCGCCGGCCACCTTCTCGGGGGGCGAGCAGCAGCGCATCAACATCGCCCGCAACATGATCAAGCCCAAGCCGCTGTTGCTGCTCGACGAGCCGACCGCGGCACTCGATGCAGGCAACACGCGCACCGTCATCGAACTGATTCGCGAGGCGGCGGCGCGGGGCGCGGGAGTGGTCGGCATCTTCCACGACGCGGCGGTCGGCGCGGCGGTCGCCACGCGCCGCATCGACGTCGCAGATTTCAAGGGTCGGTCATGAGCGCCACGATGGTTTTCCGAAACGCCCGCATGGTGCTGGCCAACGAGGTGGTGCGCGGCACGCTCCACGCGGTCGATGGGCGGATCGCCAGTTTCGACACCGGCGACACTGCCCAGGGCGCGCTGGACCTGGAGGGCGACTACCTGCTGCCCGGCTTGGTGGAAGTGCATACCGACAATTTCGAGCGGCACCTGATGCCACGGCCCAAGGTGCATTGGGCAGAAATGCCGGCCTTGCTCGCGCACGATGCCGAAGTGGCATCCGCCGGCATCACCACCGTGTTCGATGCGCTCGGCGTCGGCGAGGCCGACACCGAAAGCCTGCGCGGCAGTACGTGGCACAAGGTGCTGGCGACGATCGACGACTGCGCCACGCGGGACCTGTTGCGCGCGGACCATCATCTGCACGTGCGATGCGAGTTGCCGGCACCCAACACGGTCGAGCTGTTCGAGCCGTTCTGCGGCCACCCGCGGTTGTCGCTGATTTCCCTGATGGACCACACGCTGGGTCAGCGTCAGTGGGAAAACATCGACTTGGCGCGCATCTATTACACGGGCAAGAAGGGCTGGAGCCGCGAGAAGTTCGAGCATCGGGTGGCCGAGGCCGGCGCATTGCAGGAACGCTATGCCGCGCCGCACCGCAAGCACTTCGTCGACTACTGTCGTACGCACGGCATTGCACTGGCGAGCCACGACGACACCACGGTCGCGCACGTCGAACAGGCGCATGCGGATGGCGCCAGCCTGTCGGAGTTTCCGACCACGCTGGTGGCTGCACGTGCCGCACGCGACCGCGGACTGTCTACCGTAATGGGGGGACCCAACGTCGTGCGCGGCGGCTCGCATTCGGGCAACGTGGCCGCATCCGACCTGGCGCGCAACGGACTGCTGGACATCCTCTCGTCCGACTATGTGCCCAGCAGCCTGTTGGGTGCCGCCATGCGCCTGGTGGCCGACGATGTGTTTACGCTGCCGCGTGCCGTGGCGACCGTCACCAGTGCGCCGGCAAAGGCGACAGGCTTGAACGATCGTGGCTCGATCGCGCAGGGGATGCGCGCCGACCTGGTGCAGGTCCGCATGACCGACATGGCGGACGGCACGCAGCACGCCGTGGTGCGCAGCGTCTGGCGAGAAGGCCGCCGCGTGCTTTGACCCGCGGCTGACACACGCGCGTCGTCTAAGTGTCAATGCCACGTCATACCCGTTCACCAGACTCCGGTTGTCTAGACGACTTTAAAGAAGCCCATGGAACCCATCCTGCGCATTCGCCAGCTCAACAAGCATTTTCCGAACGGCCTGCACGCGCTGCGCGACATCAACGTCGATGTTGCGCGTGGCGAGATGGTCGCGCTGATCGGCGCATCGGGCTCGGGCAAGTCGACGTTGCTGAGGCACGTGGCCGGCTTGGTGGCAGCCGATGGCGACAGCGAATCCCTCATTGAGATCGACGGCCGTCGCGTACAGCAGGGTGGTCGCGTGCACCGCGACATCCGCAAGGTGCGGGCACAGGTGGGTTTCGTCTTCCAGCAATTCAATCTGGTGGCACGGTTGCCGGTGCTCATGAACGTGCTGGTGGGTTCGTTGCACCGCACGCCCTGGTGGCGCAGCTGGCTGCGCGCCTTCACCGCCGAGGAGCGGGCGCTCGCGCTCGACGCGCTGGCCCGCGTGGGCATCGCCGATTGCCATGCGCAACGTGCGTCCACGTTGTCGGGTGGACAACAGCAGCGCGCCGCCATTGCACGCGCACTGGTGCAGGGCGCGAAGGTGGTGCTGGCCGACGAACCCATCGCCTCGCTCGACCCCGAATCCTCGCGCAGGGTGATGGAGATCCTGGCGCGCATCCATCGTGAAGACAACTGCACCGTGATCGTCTCGCTCCACCAGGTCGAGATCGCGATGAAGTACTGCGCGCGCGTGATCGCACTCAACCAGGGCCAGGTCGTGTTCGACGGGCCGGCCGCGGCGCTCACGCCCGTATTGCTTCGTGAGCTCTATGGCGCGGATGCCGAAGAACTGCTGGGCGCGCGGTCTCCCGAGGGCGGCACTGTTCATGTGTTGCCGCAGGTCACCGTGGCGCCGTGGCCCGCGCAAGGTACCCGCGTCGTCGCCTGACGGTCCTGCCGACGCCCGTTTTTCGAGCGCCTTTATTCCCCCCCCTCCGGAGCAATCCATGATCAAGAAACTGTGTGCAACGCTGGCCCTCGGCCTGAGCATGACCTGCGCTTTTGCGCAGGACATCAACTTCGGTTTTATCTCGACCGAGGCCTCGGCCAATCTGAGGCAGGACTGGCAACCGCTCATCGACGACATGAGCCGCCAGACCGGTTTGAAGGTGACTGCCTTCTTTGCGTCCGACTACGCCGGCATCATCGAAGGCATGCGCTTCAACAAGGTGCAGATCGGCTGGTTCGGCAACAAGTCGGCAATGGAAGCGGTGGACCGCGCCAGCGGCGAAGTGTTCGCGCAAATGGTCAATGCCGACGGCACGCAGGGCTACTACTCCCACCTGATCGTGCACCGCGACAGTCCGATCAACAACCTGGACGACGTGCTGAAGAACGGCAAGAGCCTGAGCTTTGGAAACGGTGATCCGAATTCAACGTCCGGCTTTCTGGTGCCAGGCTACTACGTGTTCGCCAAGAACCACGTTGACGCCAAGTCGCTCTTCAAGGTGACGCGCAGCGCTAACCACGAGACGAACGCGCTGGCCGTTGCCAACAAGCAAGTCGACATCGCGACCAACAACAGCGAGAACCTGGAAAAGATCAAGGAGCGTTTCCCTGAGAAGTTCAAGGACATCAAGGTCGTCTGGACCTCGCCGCTGATCCCGCTCGACCCGCTCGTGATGCGCAAGGACATGCCTGAAGAAACCAAGGCCAAGATCCGCAACTTCTTCTACAACTACGCCAAGACCGACGCACGGGAAAAGGAAATCGTGATGAAGATTTCCAAGCTGTCGGGCTTCAAGGAATCCAGCGACCGGCAGCTGCTGCCGATTCGCCAACTGGACCTCTTTGCCCAGCGCAACAAGGTGGAAGCCGATGCGGTGCTGAGCGAGAGCGACAAGAAAACCCGCCTGGCCGATATCGACAAGAAGCTCTCCGCGTTCAACTGATACGAGCAACGCAACGCCCACTTCAGTCCATGCAGCCGATCGTTTTCACCCCGCGCGCGCCGCTACCGGTCACGCCAGCGCCTCGGCGCAGTCTGGTCCGGCCCTTCGGTTGGGCGATTCTCCTGGCGCTGCTGGCTGCGTCATGGAAGGGCGCCGACATGCGCCCCCTCGACCTGTGGCGCGACTCGGGGAACATGGCCACGTACGCAGCGGATTTTTTTCCGCCCAATTTCGCGCAGTGGCGCACGTATGTGGAGGAGATGGTCGTCACGTTGCAGATCGCGCTGTGGGGCACGGCGCTGGCCGTGCTGACGGCGGTGCCACTCGGACTGCTCGCCTCGGCCAACATCGTGCCGTGGTGGATTTATCAGCCGATGCGCCGCTTGATGGACAGCTGCCGCGCCATCAACGAGATGGTGTTCGCCATGCTGTTCGTCGTCGCCGTCGGGCTCGGTCCGTTCGCGGGTGTGCTCGCACTGTGGATACACACCACCGGGGTGCTGGCCAAGTTGTTCGCCGAGGCGGTGGAGTCGATCGACCCGCAGCCGGTGGAGGGCATCCGGTCCACCGGGGCCAGTGCGCTGCACGAAATCGTCTACGGCGTCATTCCACAGGTCATGCCGTTGTGGATCTCGTACGCGCTCTACCGCTTCGAGTCGAATGTGCGATCCGCCTCGGTGGTCGGCATGGTGGGTGCAGGCGGTATCGGGGTGGTGTTGTGGGAGATCATCCGTGGCTTTCAGTACGCCGAGACCTGCGCGGTGATGATCATCATCATGGTGAGCGTGAGCCTGATCGACCTGCTCTCGGCACACGTCCGCAAGCTCTTCGTTTGAATCCGCGCGACGGCTCAGCAGGCTGCGCCTGCGGCTTCGATGCGATGGCCGTCCGCCTCGTACACGGCCAGACCGGACGCGGCCGTTTTCGCGCCGTGCTTGGCGCGCGCCGCTTCGGTGGCGACGTCTTCCACCGTCCGGCATGTGCCCGGCGCGATGTGAACCGCGCCGATGCAAAGGGTGGCGCAGGGAAAAAACCGCATCGTTCCGTGGCGGTCTTCGGCATGGATGCCGCCGGCCAGGCGATCGGCCTCGTCGTAGAG